>NZ_PCOH01000011.1:0-153634 GCF_002976445.1 Bacillus sp. MYb56 | reverse complement strand
CAAGAAGTGAAAGCTGATAAAGAAGGCAACTGGAATTTCAGCTTCAAAGATCTACCAAAGTACGATGAAAAAGGAAACGAGTTCAAGTACACAGTAAGTGAAGTAAAAGTAAATGGATATGAAACAAAAGTAGACGGAACAACAATTACGAACACTTACAAAAATACAGAAACAACTGAAGTTAGTGGTAAGAAAGTCTGGGAAGACTACAACAACAAGTTCAACACACGCCCAGAAAGTATTACGGTTCAATTGCTTCAAAATGGTAAAGAGTTTAACAAGCAAGAAGTGAAAGCTGATAAAGAAGGCAACTGGAATTTCAGCTTCAAAGATCTACCAAAGTACGATGAAAAAGGAAACGAGTTCAAGTACACAGTAAGTGAAGTAAAAGTAAATGGATATGAAACAAAAGTAGACGGAACAACAATTACGAACACTTACAAAAATACAGAAACAACAGAAATCAGTGGTAAGAAAGTTTGGGATGATAATAACGCAATAGATCGTCCAGTATCCATCAAAGTAGACTTATTACAAAATGGAAAAGTGATTGACACGAAAGAAGTAAGCGTGGCAACAAACTGGAAGTACACGTTTGAAAAACTACAAGTATATGATGCAAACGGAGTAGCGTACAAGTATGAAGTGAAAGAACAACCAGTAGCGGGATACAAATCCGAAGTAAATGGTTATGACATCACGAATACAAAAATCAAGGACGAACCAGGTGTAGATCCAAAAGATCCAAGCACAGATCCGAAAGATCCAAGCACAGATCCAAAAGATCCGAGCACAGATCCAAACACAAATACAGACAAAAATAGCGATTCAAAAGTTCCACCTACTACAGAAAATGATAAGCCAACATTACTTCCTAACACAGGAGGAACATCAGCAGAAACGATTTCAATTCTTGGCGGTATGGTATTGTTCCTTTTAGGTGGAATTCTATTTGCTCGTCAGCTAATAAAATAATAAAAGAGCTTTAGATTATTGATTAAACCGTAATCTGAGTAGCAGACAAGTTGAAAAATTACTATTGATATTACGCCCTTTAGGTAAGTATTCAAAAAACTTCACGATAAAGTGAAGAGAAGAATGCAACCTGAAGGGTTTTTTTATAGAAAAAGAGAACAGTTTCAAGTTGGACTCAATCGGCAGCCCAATAATATGGTCAGCTTTCATAGAGATAAGCGGCTCTAAAGCGATAACAAAACCGGTTTTAAGAAGTCTATTATCCATTGGACCATAAGCTTAGAATGCGGTGTGGTATCTCATGTAATTTAAGATCAATGACCATGTTCCATTAAGTTTTGGATGACTGTATGGCCATTTTTATGGCGAATTTAGAAATAGTATTCTGTAAAGCTTTGTTCTTGAGTAGCTGCAGCAGCGTTTGTTTCAGGAATAAAGGCATTAGTTCCTGAAATTCAAGTTAAAGTTAACGCACCTGCAAGAATAATTTTTTCATAATGGAAAAGCCTCTTTATTAGACGTAATCACTATTATTACAATTTTTATTCTACATGGTAATACCATGTAATAAATATGCTATTATGCATATTTTGCAATTTTTTATTCTATATGATAATGCCATGTAATAAACATGTTTTTATACATATTTATTTTTCCTTAATAAAAAGCCACCGATTAATCGGTAGCTTGGAAATAGTATTAAGCAGCTTTTTGTCCTGCTTTCACGTTAGATTGAAGGATATCATAGACACCGGTTCCAATGACCTCTAATGCCATTTTCATACGTTCAGGTGAAATGTTTTCGAATACATTATCTTGAGGTGTATGGTATACCTTTTCGATATGATAGATTAATGGATTCCAGCTATCGACACCCATCCAAATAAATAGAGCGGAGGGAATACCCACTTCAGCAAATGGCACGTGATCACTAGAACCGAATTTTCCTTGAAGAACGAGATCATTATTTAATTGTTTACCTGCTTGTAAAGCGGCATCCGTTACAAGGTTTGTAGAACCATCAGGAGTCATAGCGTATAAATTCTTTGCTTTATCATAATTTGTTGCCACCATATCAGCATTAAAGACACCTAAAATACGGTCACGTTCTTTTTGAGATAGACTATTCACATAATAACCCGAACCGAGTAAACCCATTTCCTCGGAACCGAAAGCAATAAAGCGAATTTCTTTATCAGTTTCTACATTTTGAAAAGCACGAGCTAATTCTAATACTAATCCAGTCCCAGAAGCATTATCATTGGCACCAGGTGCGCCACCGACGCTATCATAGTGCGAACTTACAACGACTGCTTTTTCATTACCTGTACTATTTTTTGGTTTCTTTTTTGCAATGACATTTAGTGATGTTAAATTAGATTCGTGTCTAGCTTTTAAAGAAAGGATTGTTGTTCCTTTTTTCGCAATTTCTTCTTTAAATGCATTCCCTTGAGCGTAAGCAAGGCCAAATACAGGTACGGATTGTTTTTTCGTTAAGCGAGGATTGAAAGTTTGTCCATAGTTTCCGCGTCCTCCAATTAAACTGTATAAAAGAACCCCTTTTGCCCCTTTACTAACAGCATTTTCAACTTGCTTATTATAATCCGCTACTGTTGCACCTCGTTCGAATAAAACAATTTTTCCGCTAACCTCATTCGGAATTTCATCTAATTTTGTTCCATTTTTAACGAAGATAAGTGGTGCTGTGATAGCTGCTGTAGAAATTAGTGCATTGGGAGCAGCGCCAGCTTGCCAATTACGTTTTGTGGATAATGGTGATTCGATAAATCCAACGTATTGATCCGGTACTTGAAAGGGCTGATATTCTACTTCATATCCCATTGATTTAAGCTGCATACCAACGTAGCGAGAAGCCCATTCTTCTGATTTTGTACCACCAGGGCGGGGACCGATTGTCTCGGATAAGAAACGGATATGTTCGATGGCGCGGCTTGCATCAACTTGTTTTGTAATAGATGGGGCCTGTGTAATTTCTGATGTAGAATCAGCTTTTGCTTGAACAATTGGAGCTAAGCTAAAGGCGAGTGATACAGTAAGCAAGGAGCTTACTATTTTTTGTTTCAGTGATTTTCTCATTTTTTCCTCTCCCATTCTTCTATTCTCTCTGACTGACAAAAGAAGACGGATAACGACTTTATTTTACTCTTTGATTTCTGAAATTTCAATCTATTAACATTGAGAAATAAAGTAAAACGTTAATGAGTGGGATAAGAAACGCTATATGTATATTTGCATATTTTTAGTGAGTATATGTATGCTATCATTCTAAATGAAGGTTTGCTTTCTGTTCTGAAGGCTCCTACATTGCATGAATCTAGTGTACCCAAACTTTAGATTATGTAGGGAAAAGGAATCCGTTATAGGGTTTCTTTTCTCATGTTTGAATCATGTGATGGTAACTATGTTTCCGCATTTCATAATTATCATCAGTGATATATGTAAGGCATCCATATGAAAATACGAGGCTGTTCAAGAGTTTTCCGTACTTTTGGACAGCCCTCACCCCGTTAAGAAGGTGATGCTTTGATGCACCACCTTTTTATTTATATAAGCTTTTACATGCATAAAAATAATAAAAAACAGCCGTTTCAGTAACAGGAATCTACAAAACGGCTGCTTTTTATTATATTTCGGTTAAGATAATCGGTTCGCCACGTGTTACAACGATTGTATGCTCACATTGTGCAACAAGACTTTTATCAGGTGTAACGAATGTCCAACCATCATCCCCGCGCTCAATAATATGATCTGCTTTCATAGATATGAATGGCTCTACAGCGATAACAAGACCATCTTTTAGAAGTGCATTATCCATTGGATCATAGTAGCTTAAGATATGATTTGGAGCCTCGTGTAAGCTAAGCCCAATGCCGTGACCAGTTAAGTTTTGAATAACGTTGTATCCATTTTTATGTGCAAAGTTAGAAACAGCACGACCAATTTGGTTTTGTTTTGATCCAGCTTTTATTTTTTTCATTGCTTCCCAAAACGCATCTACCGCAGCTTGGCATAGCTTTTCTTTTTTTTCGTCTTCACCAAGAACAAATGAAATACCTGTATCTGCATAATAACCGTCAAGTGCTGCTGATACGTCTACGTTTACTAAGTCGCCTTCTTTTAATACACGATCTCCTGGAATACCGTGAGCAACTTCTTCGTTTATACTAATGCAAGTTACACCTGGGAATTTATATTCTTTTTCAGGTGCTGATATAGCACCGTGCTCATCTAATACTTTTTTACCAATTAAATCAAGCTCTTTCGTTGTCATACCTGGCTTCGCTTGTTGTTTCATTTCTTCGCGTGCAAGTGCAACGATGCGGCCGATTTTTCGTAAACCTTCTAAATCTTGTTCATTACGAATAATCATGAAAACCACTGTCCTTCCTCGAATATATATCTTATCCGATTGTATCATGTTTATTTTGCTCCTGCTACTCGCTTGCAGTATGCGGGTTGATTCCTCTCACAAAGAATACATGACAATTGTCATATGGATGTCATGACGCATCATACTGTTTCCTAACTTTTCCAACACATACAATGTAAATATAAGAAACGGCGGGGGTGGAGAGATGGAAAAGATTATTGAAGTAAATGGTGTTTCTAAAACATTTAAACATAAAAAAGCAGTAAATAACGTTTCATTTCATGTAAATAAAGGGCAAATAGTAGCATTACTCGGTCCAAATGGTGCGGGGAAAACAACGACAATTTCAATGATGCTCGGATTAAAAGATCCGACAGAGGGGAATGTCTCTATATTTGGAAAGAGTCCGAAGCATAGAGATGTTCGTAATAGCCTTGGTGCGATGCTACAAGAAGTAAGTGTGATTGATAGTATCACGGTAGAAGAGGCAATTGAGTTATTCCGTAGTTATTATACGAATCCTGTAGAGAAAGAAATATTACTGCAGTTGTCAAACTTAGAACCAGAAAGAAAGCAAAGATGTGAGAAATTATCGGGCGGTCAAAAAAGAAGGTTAAATTTTGCGCTGGCACTTGCAGGGAATCCAGAGTTGTTATTTTTAGATGAACCAACTGTAGGGATGGACATAACATCTCGAAAAACGTTTTGGGAAACGATTAGAAAATTAGCAAGTGAAGGGAAAACGATTATTTTAACAACACATTATTTAGAAGAAGCGGATGCGCTAGCAGATCGAATTTTATTATTTGCGAACGGAAAGATTATCGCAGATGGCACACCAGATGAGATGAAAGCGACTATTTCTCGAAAAACAATCTCGTTTTATTCGAAAGAGAAAATTCCTAAGAGTTTACTAAAGGACTTACCGCATGTAACAGAAGTACAGTCAAATGAAGGGCGCTTCACTTTAACGACGGAAGATACAGATGCCACTTTACAAGCAATTTATCAGAGGAATCTACCTGTAACAGACGTTTCAGTTGAACGTGGAAGCCTCGATGAAGCATTTGAACAGTTTGTTGCAAATCAGAAGGAGGGAATCGCATGAGAGCATTATGGATGCAATGTAAAATAGAGGTTTTACGTACGTTCCGCAATAAATTATTCATCTTTTTCTCATTATTAATGCCAGTTATGTTTTATTACATCTTTACAAATGTTGTTCAAGTCCCGCAAAACGGAGATGCATGGAAAGCACATTATTTAATTTCAATGGCGACTTTCAGTATTGTAGGGACTGCCCTTTTTAGTTTCGGTGTGAGACTTTCTCAGGAAAAAGGGCAAGGATGGACACATTTGTTAAAAATTACACCGCTTCCAGAGGGAGCATATTTAGCAGCTAAAATTATTGCTCAAACAGTAGTGAATGCTTTTTCAATCTTAGTTATTTTTATGGCAGGAATATTAATTAATAATGTTGAGTTAACGATAGGCCAATGGATTGGTGCAGGATTATGGCTATTACTAGGCGTGACACCATTTTTAGCCCTTGGAACAGTAATAGGTTCAATTAAGAAGGCGGATGCAGCAGCTGGTTTAGCCAATATTTTAAATATGAGTCTGGCTGTAATCGGTGGATTATGGATGCCAATTGAAGTGTTCCCGAAAATATTAAGATCTATTGGTGAATGGACACCAACATACCACTTTGGAAGCGGTGCATGGGACATTGTAGCTGGGAAATCAGTTGGTTGGGAAAATATCGCGGTACTAGGAGGTTATTTCCTTATATTTGTTGTAGTATCAATATATATAAGAAAAAGACAGGAAGCGGTATAAATGATAGAGAAGAAGAGGTTTGAAGTTTTTCCGAAACAGATGGGTTTCTTCCCGTATATGTGGTTAGTGTATCTGTTATTTCCGATTTACCATCTAACGCAGGTATCAGGGTGGAAACTTGGGATAGGGAGCGGTATGTTGGTGCTTTTTATTATCACATACCGTCAACTTTATTTTGTTAATAAGACGTTCATTTTATGGGCATGTATTCAAATGGTACTCATCTTTTTATTTGCCTTATTTTATAATGCTTTTATGATATTTTTTGGTTTTTTCACGGCAAGTGCGATGGGCTTTGCGCCAAGTAAGAAAGTATTTCGAGTGTTGTTAGGACTGTTGATTACAATGCTTGGGGCCTTTATATTCGTATATTTTAAGCATTTAACAACTACAAATTTAGTGAATATAGTTCCAATGTTTATTTTAATGCTTCTTACGCCATTTGGAATGCGTAATTTTAATCAAAAAAAGATGTTAAAAAATCAACTAAACGAAGCAAACGAACAAATTAAAGACTTAGTAAAACGTGAAGAACGTCAGCGAATCGCAAGAGATCTTCATGATACGTTAGGGCATACGTTATCTCTTATTACTTTAAAGAGTCAGCTTGTGGAGAAATTGATTGTGATGAATCCAGAACGCGCAAGTATAGAGGCGAAGGAGATTACACAAACATCTCGTACTGCTTTAAAACAACTGCGCGAGTTAATTTCTGATATGCGTATGATTACAGTGGAAGAAGAACTTGAGCAAATAAAAGCAATTTTACAAGCGGCTAATATTGAATTAGAGGTAAAGCAAGAAGCTAATTCTAGTTCGTTATCACCAATTGAACAAAATATTTTAGGAATGTGTTTACGTGAGGCAGTTACGAATATTGTAAAGCATAGTAAGGCGACGGAGTGCATTGTATCTGTATTAGAATCGCAAGGTGAACTGATTTTGAAAGTAGAGGATAATGGCGTAGGTTTGGAAAATCAAAATCATGATGGAAACGGTATTCGCGGTATGAAGGAGCGGATCGCCCTTATTGATGGGTTTGTTGAACTAAATACGATAAATCCAGGGACACTATTAATAGTAAAAGTACCAGTTGTTATTAGAACAGGAAAAGATGAGGTGAGGGCATGATTCGAATTATTATTGCAGAAGATCAGCGAATGCTTCGTGGTGCGTTAGGAGCCCTGCTTGATCTAGAGGATGATATTGAAGTAGTTGGTCAGGCTGCGAATGGGGAAGAGGCGTTAAAATTAATCGAATCGCTAAGGCCTGATATAAGTATTATGGATATTGAAATGCCGATTCAAAGTGGTTTAGATGTTGCTGAAGCGCTGAAGAAGGAAAAGTCACCTTGTAAAGTAATGATTTTAACAACATTTGCACGACCAGGTTATTTTGAACGGGCAATGAAAACTGGTGTTCACGGGTATTTATTAAAGGATAGCCCAAGCGAGGACTTAGCTTCAGCAATTCGAAATGTCATGAAAGGGAAGCGAGAAATTTCGCAGGAGCTAATGTTTGGCTTATGGCAGGAACAAAATCCGCTATCAGATCGTGAAAAAGAAGTGCTGGTACTTGCGAAAGAAGGAAAGACTACAAATGAAATTGCTAAGATGCTCTATCTTTCGCCTGGTACAGTGCGTAATTATATTTCGGAAGTATTAGCAAAACTGGAAGCGAAAAATAGAATTGAGGCAATTACAATTGCAGAAGAAAAGGGATGGATATGAAAAGAAGTTTACCTACGAGTGGTAAACTTCTTTTTTCTTATAAACAAGTATTTCAATAGAGAGTTTCGTCGCAGTCGCATCGCTCAGAATTTGAAGTATATCGCGTAATTTAGATTTTACTTCATTTTTCGACAAAAAATTTGTTATAGTAAGATTAGGTTGTTGGTCTAAATTTTGGACAACTTTACCACTAACAGTTGTAATTACTCCATTTTTATCTACTTTTACAATAAGATCTTGGCCATATACTTTATAATTTTCGTAAGTTTGTGCAAGGCGAACTTCGGTTTGACTTTCTTTTGTTTCTTTATTTGTAGGTTGGGAATCTACATTCATTTCAGTTGTCACTCACTCTTGTTGAGCTTTAGCCTCATTTATCTCACCCTTTAAATACTTTTTCGCCATATATTTTTGTATCATTTTGAGGTTGTGTTAATTTTTAAATCGTTAAACTAGGCTGAGCAATTTCAACGTTTACTTCATTTCTATCTAGTTCTTGGGTGTGAATAGCTTCTGCTGATAAAGGATAAAGAAGACCGAATGTAACGAAAGCACGGGCAAATTTTCTATAATTTATCTATAAAATTACTAGTCTATTATATTATGTGAGATGAATTGTATGAGGAATTTGCCGAATTTTATATATATTATGCATTATTTCATATCAAAAATTGTCGAATGCACATTATTGTAGTGGTATGACAACTTGAAAAAATTAGATTGTTATAATGGGATGGTGAGTAAGTATGCACGCAGAAAAATTAGGAAGTGAAATAAAGAAAATTAGGGCGATGAGGGGATTAACACAAAAACAGTTATCCGATAATATATGTCATCAATCGGAAGTGAGCCGAATTGAATCAGGCGCGGTATACCCAAGTATGGATATATTGCAAGGTATTGCAGCGAAATTACAAGTTCCTATTATTCACTTTTATGAGGTACTTATTTATTCTGATATTGAAAGAAAAAAGTTATTTAAAGATAGAATTCAAATGTTGAGTAAGAAGAAACAATATGCTGAAATTTATAGCGTTGTTTCAAATGAATTAAAAAAAGAAAAGTTTCATCCAGAATTTAATCAGTTTCTTCTTTGGTACTATTACTTATCTGCATATGTTTTACAGAAAATTAATTTTGAATATTGCATTTTAGAGTTAAAAAAAATTGTACATCAATCATACGGAGGGATAGATGTATTTCAAAATTTATATATTGAAAATTCTATTGCAAGTATTTGTGCAGAAAATAATCAATTAGATAGGGCAATAACTTCATTTCGAGCTATTTTAGAACAGTTAGAATCGCTACATAATAATGAGGCATTCACAGTTAAAGTTCGATACAATTATGCAAAAGCTTTATATTTGAGTGATCAGTTTGAAGAAGCATTGTACCAAGTAAATGAAGCGATCGAAGCTTCTCGTTATATGGGAAGTATGGAATTAATCGGTCAATTGTATTATCAAAAGGGCGAGTGCCTTGAGAAATTAGAGTGTTCATCAGATGATATTAAAGAAGTGTATAAAAAAGCGTCTTTCTTCTTTGATTTATTAGATTTACATTCGTACAAAGAAACTTTATTAAAAAAGAAGAAGTATTTAAATTAAAATGATTTGAAATATGTATAATGCTATATTTCGTAAGTTACATCCGCCAAAAGTAATGGTATCCCAAAAAATGGGTATGCATAATTGCATAAATTGTGGATAAATTTTCATGATATATTATAAGAAAACAATGTGGGTGATGGAATATGAAAAAACTACTTATTGGTAGTCTATTAACGTTAGCAATGGCATGGGGTATTTCATTAGGAGATACAGCTTTAGAGAAAAGCCAAGTAATTTCTTATAATGATCAAGAGGTACAATTAGCTTCAGATTTACCATTTGAACATTAAAAAAACAACCGTCTTACTTAGACGGTTGTTTTTTTGTGGAGTAACATCCAAACATCTTTACTAGAAACAGGTTTGCTAAAGAGGAATCCTTGAATATGGTCACAGTTTTGTTCATGTAAAAACTTCCATTGTTCTTCTGTTTCTACACCTTCCGCAATAACCTCTAAATTTAATTCTTTCGATAGCTTAATAATGGAAGCGATAATCGCTTCTTCTAAAGGGCTATTTGTAATTCCACAAATAAATTCTCGAGCAATTTTTAATGTATTGATTGGATATTTCGTTAAATAAGCTAAAGAACTATAACCAGTTCCAAAGTCATCAATTGAAATTTGGATACCGAGATTTTGCAGTTCTTCTAGTTTAGCAATTACAGAATGATTTTGATTAATTGCGATACTTTCTGTAATCTCAATATCTAGCGCTTCCGGCTTTAGTTCTGTTTCTTCCAAGACCTTTGAAATAGTTGATATTAAATATGCGTGATTAAATTGAACAACAGATAAGTTTACACCAACCTTTAAGTGAGAAAATCCTTGGTTATGCCACTTTTTTGCTTCTAAGCAGGCGGTACGTAAAATCCAATTGCCAAGTTCAATAATAAATCCTGTTTCCTCTGCTAGAGGAATGAATTGGGCAGGCGATACAATCCCGAGTTTTGGATGTTTCCAGCGAACTAATGCCTCAAAACCGATAATTTGTTTTGTTTTTGTATTTACTTGCGGTTGATATTCAAGGGAAAATTCATTTTGTTGCAGAGCT
Organism: Bacillus sp. MYb56; assembly: GCF_002976445.1. Classification (NCBI taxonomy): domain Bacteria; kingdom Bacillati; phylum Bacillota; class Bacilli; order Caryophanales; family Bacillaceae; genus Bacillus; species Bacillus sp. MYb56. The sequence goes on along the minus strand of NZ_PCOH01000011.1, from coordinate 143,034 downwards.
TTTGAAAGTTCACCTTCTAGGAAGTGTATTTCATTTTGTGCAATACTCATTTCTTTTGAGAAGAAAATGAATCTATTTTTCCCATTAGCTTTTGCTCGATACATAGCCATATCTGCATTTTTCATTAATTCGGTTACATCGGTTCCATAGTCAGGGTACATTGCAATTCCGATACTCGGTGTAATAGAAAGTTCTTCATCTTTAATAAAGTAAGGCTTATTTAAAATAGTTAAAATTTGTTCAGCTATAAAAGAAGCACTTTTTTCAGAGTACATATCTGGTAATAGAATCGTAAATTCATCTCCGCCTTGGCGGGCAACGATATCTTTTGAACGTAAACATCCACGTAATCTTTTTGCTACTTCAATTAATAATAAATCCCCGACATCATGGCCGAGTCGATCGTTAATTTTTTTAAATCGATCTAGGTCGAGGAACATAACTGCAACGTCATTAGTGTTGTTTTGAGCTAGATTTAAAATCGTTTTTAAATCTTTTTCGAATTTCCGTCGATTCGGTAGTCCTGTAAGTGCATCATGGAAAGCCATATGCTCTACTTGCTTTTGTTTTTCATATAAAGTTGTAATATCACGTGCGATACCAAACATCCCAACAACTTCTTTATTTATAAAAATAGGGATGAATGTAATGTGAAGGTGATAATAATAACCTTCTTTTTCTTTTGTACGAATTTCTAGAGTTTGTGGTCTACCTTCTTTTGTAATTTGTAAAGATTTCTTCAATAATTCATGATCTTGTGGATCAATGAAGTGTTTAAGAGAATAGCTTGTTACTTCACAATAATAGGCTGTAAATAAACTTTCACAAGCCTTATTAGATTGTTGAAAAATCCCGTTCATATTTAAAGAAAAAACAGCATCAGGATGATCTTCGAATAAAGATTTATAACGTTGTTCACTTTTTGATAGGGCAGATACGCCTTCTTCAACTTTGTCTTCTAGTTGTGTAGTCAACTGTTCATACGTATCGATTAATACTTGATTATCTTTCCACATGTAAAGTTGTCGTAGGAATAATAATACTAGTGATAATACGAGACCGATTAGCATGAACTTATCATCCCAAGGTTGAATAACAACAAAGGAAAAAGTAATGATTATACTAAAATAAGGTAATATAAAGCGTACATAATCGAATCGATAATATTTCGTTTTCGTTTCATGTTGCATTGGTTTATCCAAAATGTACAGTATGGACGATAAACCGATTAGTAAAATCGAAGCAGTATGTATTAAATAAGAGACTTCAGAAGAAGTTCCCATTCCCGTGTTTAATTGGAATAGATGTATATATCCGTACACAAGTATGATAGTAAAGCCAATAATTAATGAGATTCTACTAGAAGAATACCGTTCTCTTCTATATAGGCTAATAACGGCGTAAATTACTAATGATTGTGCGATAAAATACCCAATCAAAATCCACGTGTCCTTTGTTAACATACGAAAGCTTGAAATATCTAAAATAAAGGTTAAGGTAAAATAAATATTCATAATAATAATGAATATGCTATCGAATGAAAATTGAGCAAGGCCTCTAATAGAGTAATGTTTTATGAACTTTATAGCAAAGCCAGAGAAGAGTAAAATATATTGTACGATGAAAAAGGGCAACGCCTTATATGAGAATATGACTTGATCATATATAGAAAGTGAATGAAGAAATAAAGTTATCTCCATTGTCAATCCACATAGGCAAGTGCATAGTACTAAAACCCAAAATAGTTTGTCACCGCGCTTCATTTTTTTAATCGCTTTATATAAGCAATAGCAAGAAAAGAGTGCAGCAAAACAAAATAAGAAGAGAATTCCAATTTCTTTTATATTTAAATCCTTAGGGATAAGGAATATCCAAAGAGAAAATATAATTATATACATCATGACAAATTGTACATATTTTTTTTGATTAATCATATTATGACTCCGTTTCAATAAGGTTGAATCTCAGGGGAAAATGCTAATCTAAATAATAGCATACAAACGGGGATGTTTTTTACTATAAAAATTACTTTTTTTTGAAAAAAATAGCGCAACGTTACAATTTACCATTGTAACGTTGCGCCATTTTTTCTTTTTATCCCTCTTATAGAAGAGATTTCATCTATTAACTGAAGAAGTGCTAAATCCTTTTGTTTACTTTCAATCATAATATCGAAATCATGATCAATTTTTTTTGTAATGTGTAAAAAAGGTTTAATAAACTCTAAATCAATATAATTTGCGTGAGCTCTAAATTCTTTTTCGGATTTAGGAGAAGAAATATGAACTTTAGGAAGGACATTTGTATGTGACCAAGTTTTAAATATCATAGGAAGTAATTCTTCTAGCGGTTCATTACAAAGGTTCGCTATGTGGTGATGATAATCGAACACGAAAGGGATTTGCTCTTTTTGACAAATAGCCAAAGTTTCAGAAGTTGTATATGTTTTATCGTCATTTTCAAGAGTCATTTGTCTTTTCACATGGAATGGAAGTTTTTGTATGTTTTCATGAAAACGTTCGATTGCCTTTTCCTTATTTCCATACGCGCCACCTACATGGATATTAATGTAGGAAGAATCTGCAATTCCCATAGCATTTAACACATTATAATGATAGGTCATATCTGTAATAGCATTAGTTGTAATATGTGGTTTGTCGCTTGTAAATAGTGTGAATTGGTTGGGATGAAAACTTACGCGTAAATTGTGTTCTTGAATTAATGCTCCTATTTTACGCCATAGTGGAGCAAATATTTGAATGTAATCAAATTCAACTTCAGGATGTGTTGCAAGCGGAACGATAGAAGATGATAAACGATATAATGGAATTTCGTGTGCAATATTGTAATGAAGGATGCGTATTGTATGTTCTAGATTTTGCAGTGTAACATTATATAATTTATCTTCACGCTCTTGTTTTTTTAGCTTTTTCCAGCTTGTAAATGTCATTGTTTTGGCAGGCGAACAGTCCCATAATGCCGTAGCATGTGAGACATATCCAAATCGAATTATCATATGTGATGCACCTCCTTGGCCCTTGAAATTTCTCTATAAAAAGAACGCGAGTATCGTTCCTATCCATTCCTTTCCTCTATCGATAATGGAGAGAGGATTGACATCTTCGAAGGAAAGTAATAAGGAGCGTTCCAAATCTTCCTCGAATTTACGTTTTACTTCTTGTATGAAATGTTTATCGTATAAAAGGCAATTGATTTCATGGTTAATATATATACTTCTCATATCGAAATTAGCAGTTCCGATATCACAAGTATGATCGTCTACTATAATAATTTTTGCGTGGAAAAATCCTTGCTGAAAAGCGTAAATATTACAACCAGCTTGTATTAACTTTCGGCAATATGGGAATTTTGCTTCTCGAACGAGGGCGTGATCAGCTTTTTGTGGAACGAGAATAGTTATTTGAACCCCACGTTTTCGCGCTTTTAATAATGCATTCATAATTTTTTTTCCAGGAATAAAATATGGTGTACCGATAAAGAGTTCTTTTTTCGCGCTTTCGATTAAATGTAAAAATGTATTTTGTAAATAGGCACCATCAGTAGGGATGAAACGATGTAGAATGGTCCCTGGTTGTTGCATAGGAAAATAAAGAGATGAATCTAATAAATTTTGGTCTGTATCGTCGAGCCAATCATGTAAAAATTGTTTTTGTAAATCTTGTATCCCTTCTCCTGTAAGACGTAAATGATAATCTCGCCATAACCCTAACCTTTGATTATGCCCTAAATATTCTTCGCCAATGTTAAATCCACCAATATAACCAATTTTCCCGTCAATAACTGTAATTTTTCTATGGTTTCTTTGATTTGCAGAAAAGAAAGGAAAAGGAAATTTCACTTTATGACAAAATGAAAAAGAGACACCATGTTTTTGTAGGGAGTAAATCGCTTCTTTTGATAAATAATGACTTCCAAACCGGTCGAGTAAAAGTCTTACTTCAATTCCTTCTTGTGCTTTATCGATAAGTAACTTTAAAAACGTACGACTTATATCATCGTTTTTTACAATAAAAAATAAAACGTGCACATGGTGTTTAGCTTGTTTTATATCAGTAAAGAGAGCATCGTATAGATCATTTCCGTATGTATAAAGGCGAAAATCACTTTGACGTAAAGGGAAAGAACGAGAACGTACACGCTTTAAATGAACAATTCTCCCATATGAAAGGTCGATTGTAATCCAGAGAGCGCTGCCTAATAACAAGAGAGATAAGAAAAACATAAGTAAATTCCCTCCTTCACGGTCTTTTCACCATCAATTTTTTACAAATCAAAATTTCACTGTATCCCGCTATTTGCGGGCAGTAAGACTCCCACCTCAAAATTGGGTTAAAGCAAAGAAGTTGGTTGGGATTCGGGCCGCCCGTAAAAGCCAGATTGGTGAGGGCTAATACTCAGTAGGGAATAAACAGCTCCCTACTGATTAAAGTTTCACTTTATAGTTTCACCGAAATAAACAGCTTTATTAAAAAATGTGTTGTTGTATAACAAAAAACTGTTGACTGAATGCTCACTCATTATATAATGGGAATAGGGGATATAATTCAGAAAATTATATATTTTCGAAGATTCTAAAAAAGAAAGAGAGCTTACAAAGAGAGGGGTAGCATAAAATGAATAGCTTACTAATCATTAATTGGCTGGCTGCCATTGCTGTTATTGCTTATGCGGGGTATTTGTTTGTATATCTTATACGAACAAGGATGGCCTACATACAATTAGGAAAAAAGATCGAATTTGACCGTCGTTTTAAAGAGCGTTGGGATCTTCTTAAGGTCAATGTTTTCGGTCAGAAAAAGCTGCTGAAAGATAAAAAGAGCGGCATCATTCACGTTATGTTCTTTTACGGATTTATTCTTGTCCAATTTGGAGCAATTGACTTCGTTTGGAAAGGACTTGCACCAGGATCGCATCTTCCACTTGGACCACTATACCCTGCATTTACATTCTTCCAGGAAATTGTCACACTCGTTATTTTAATTGCAGTCTTTTGGGCTTTTCATAGACGCTATATTGAAAAGCTTGTTCGTTTGAAACGTAATTTTAAATCAGGCCTTGTTCTTATCTTTATTGGTGGCTTAATGATTTCTGTGCTACTTGGTAATGGGATGGGAATTATATGGCACGGCGAGGAGCTTTCATGGAGTGAACCTATCGCTTCTGCAATCGCTTACGTTTTCTCGGGATTAAATGAAACCGTAGCCATTTCAGTGTTCTATTTCTCTTGGTGGGTGCATTTACTAATTTTGTTAACGTTTTTAGTTTATGTTCCACAATCAAAACATGCGCATTTAATTGCTGGACCAGTTAACGTGTTTTTTGGTCGTCTTTCAAATCCAGGAAAACTTGAAAAAATCGATTTTGAAGATGAAACGCAAGAAACATTCGGTGTTGGTAAAATTGAAGACTTTAGACAAAATCAACTTATCGACTTATATTCCTGCGTCGAATGTGGTCGTTGTACAAATATGTGTCCGGCAACAGGAACAGGGAAAATGTTATCACCGATGGATTTAATTTTAAAACTTCGTGATCATTTAACTGATAAAGGAGCAGCGGTAACATCAAAAGCACCGTGGGTTCCAGTTGTTGCTTTTAATAATACACAAGGAAATCAGTTAGCGATGATGGCAGCTGGAAAAGGACAACAAGAATCAGCGGCTACAGCGCTAGCGTACGACCCAAGTTTAATCGGGGACGTTATTACAGAAGAAGAGATTTGGGCATGTACAACGTGTCGTAACTGTGAGGACCAGTGCCCAGTTATGAATGAGCATGTTGACAAAATTATTGATTTACGCCGCTATCTCGTTTTAACAGAAGGAAAAATGGACGCGGAAGCGCAGCGTGCAATGACAAACATTGAGCGTCAAGGTAATCCGTGGGGACTGAACCGTAAAGAGCGTGAAACATGGCGCCAAGGTGACGATGAAGTAACAGTTCCAACTGTAAAGGAGAAATCAAAAGCTGGCGAAGAGTTTGAATACTTATTCTGGGTTGGATCAATGGGTTCGTATGACAATCGCAGTCAGAAGATTGCGATATCATTTGCGAAGCTAATGAACGAAGCAGGCATTTCATTCGCAATTCTTGGTAACAAGGAAAAGAACTCTGGTGATACACCGCGCCGCCTTGGAAATGAATTTGTATTCCAGGAAATGGCGACTAAAAATATTGAAGAATTTGAAAAAGCAGGAGTGAAGAAAATCGTTACGATTGACCCTCATGCTTATAACACTTTTAAAAATGAGTACCCGGACTTTGGCTTACAAGCAGAAGTCTATCATCATACAGAATTACTAGCCCAGTGGGTGAAGGAAGGTCGTTTAAAACCTGTCCATTCTATTGAAGAGACAGTTACGTACCATGATTCCTGTTACTTAGGAAGATACAACGAGGTATACGAAGCGCCGCGCGATATTCTAAAAGCAATTCCAGGTGTAAACCTTGTAGAAATGGCGCGTAACCGTGAAACGGGAATGTGCTGTGGTGCGGGTGGCGGCCTAATGTGGATGGAAGAAACGACAGGTTCTCGTATTAACGTTGCTCGTACAGAACAAGCGCTAGCTGTACAGCCGTCAATTATCGGTACAGGATGCCCGTATTGCTTAACGATGATTAGTGACGGCACGAAAGCGAAAGAAGTTGAAGAAACAGTTCAAACTTTGGACGTAACAGAGATTTTAGAACGCTCAGTTATCGGACAGAAGAAAGAAGCAATGTAGTTTGTAGGAATGCATTCAAATTTAGAAAGAGGTGCAATAATTGCACCTCTTCTAGGCGCAAGGATACCGAGCGAGCGCTCGGTGCTAAAAAAAGAAATGGGGGAAAGAAACATGAGTAAAACAGTTATTTTAAGTGCTGCAAGAACACCGGTTGGAAAATTTGGAGGAACTTTAAAAGACGTGAAAGCAACAGAGCTTGGAGGAATCGCAATTAAGGCAGCGCTTGAAAGGGCGAATGTTTCCGCTAGTGATGTTGAAGAAGTTATATTTGGAACGGTTATCCAAGGAGGGCAAGGACAAATTCCATCACGCCAAGCAGCAAGAGCGGCCGGCATTCCTTGGGAAGTGCAGACAGAAACAATAAATAAAGTTTGTGCATCAGGGCTTCGCGCAGTTACGTTAGCAGATCAAATTATTCGTACTGGTGATCAATCACTGATTGTAGCTGGTGGAATGGAATCGATGAGTAACAGCCCTTACATTTTACGAGGGGCAAGATGGGGATACAGAATGGGTAACAACGAAGTTATCGATTTAAACGTTGCAGACGGTTTAACATGCGCATTTTCAGGTATACACATGGGTGTTTATGGCGGAGAAGTTGCGAAGGAAGATGGAATCTCTCGCGAAGCACAAGATGAATGGGCATATCGTAGCCATCAACGTGCGGTTTCGGCACATAAAGAAGGGCGTTTTGAAGAGGAGATTGTACCAGTAACAATTCAGCAAAGAAAAGGCGATCCTATCGTCGTGGCTAAGGATGAGGCGCCACGCGCGGATACAACGATTGAAAAATTAGCGAAATTAAAGCCTGTATTTGATAAGACGTCAGCGGTGACAGCAGGTAATGCTCCGGGACTAAATGATGGCGGTGCTGCACTTGTATTAATGAGCGAGGACAGAGCGAAGCAAGAAGGAAGAAAACCATTAGCGACAATTTTGGCGCATACGGCGATTGCGGTAGAATCGAAGGATTTCCCAAGAACGCCAGGTTATGCAATTAATGAATTGCTGAAAAAGACAGGTAAGACAATTGAAGACATAGATCTATTTGAAATTAATGAGGCATTTGCGGCTGTAGCAATTGCAAGTACAGAAATCGCAGGGATTGATCCGGAAAAATTGAATGTAAATGGCGGTGCTGTAGCAATGGGGCATCCAATTGGAGCGAGCGGAGCACGTATTATCGTTACACTTATCCATGCACTGAAGCAGCGCGGCGGCGGAATTGGAATTGCTTCTATTTGTAGCGGTGGCGGTCAAGGTGATGCAGTGATGATTGAAGTTCACTAATTAAGATTAGAAGATATATAGTTTATTAACAATTAAGGGGGAAGAAAAAATGAGTGTACAAAAGATTGTTGTAATTGGTGCAGGGCAAATGGGTTCAGGTATCGCACAAGTGTGTGCAATGGCAGGCTATGATGTGAAAGTGCAAGATTTAAAGCAAGAGCAATTAGATAGAGGGCTAGCTGTTATTTCGAAAAATTTAGCCCGCCAAGTAGAAAAAGGCCGTATGAAGGAAGAAGAGAAAGATGCGACTTTAAATCGTCTTACATGGACGCTCGATTTAAATAGTGTCAAAGAAGCTGATCTTATTATTGAAGCAGCTGTTGAAAAAATGGATATTAAAAAGAAAATTTTTGCGAATTTAGATGAAATCGCTCCAGAACACGCAATTTTAGCGACGAATACGTCATCGTTACCAATTACGGAAATTGCAGCGGTAACGAAACGTCCTGAGAAAGTAATCGGCATGCACTTTATGAATCCAGTTCCAGTTATGAAACTCGTTGAAATTATTCGTGGTTTAGCTACAGATGATGCAGTGTACGAAACGATTGAGGATATTACGAAAAAAATCGGGAAAGTGCCAGTTGAAGTAAATGATTTCCCAGGGTTTGTATCGAACCGTATTTTATTACCGATGATTAACGAAGCGATTTATACGTTATACGAAGGAGTGGCGACGAAAGAAGCGATTGATGAAGTAATGAAACTCGGTATGAATCATCCGATGGGACCACTTACGTTAGCTGACTTTATCGGTTTAGATACGTGTTTATACATTATGGAAGTGTTGCATGAAGGATTAGGAGATAGTAAATATCGCCCATGTCCATTATTACGTAAGTATGTGAATGCAGGATGGTTAGGACGTAAAACGGGTCGTGGTTTCTACGTTTACGAATAAATTCCTCCCTTTATTAAAGTAGTGGTCTGACCAAATTGTTAAGAAGATATATAGCAAACGGAGGCGAAGTACATGAATTTTCATTTTACTGAAGAGCAACAAATGATGAGGAAAATGGTTCGAGATTTTGCGCAGAAGGAAATAGCTCCCTTTGTTCCTAGTATGGAACAAGGGGTGTTCCCGAGAGAGATTTTGCAAAAGATGGGTGAGCTTGGACTAATGGGTATTCCAGCGCCTGCAAAATATGGCGGGGCAGAAATGGATTTTATTTCTTACATTCTAGCAATTGAGGAAATTTCAAAGGTAAGTGCAACGGTTGGTGTAATTTTGGCTGTACATACGTCAGTTGGAATGAATCCGATTTTATACTTCGGAACAGAAGAACAGAAGCAGAAATATGTTTCTAAACTGGCGACTGGTGAATATTTAGGCGCATTTGCTCTAACAGAACCGAATGCAGGATCAGATGCAGGTAGTTTGAAATCAAGAGCTGTAAAGAAAGACGATCACTACATCATTAATGGATCGAAAGTCTTTATTACAAATGGTGGTGAAGCAAGTACATATATCGTCTTCGCGTCTACAAATCCAGATGCGGGGAAAAGCGGGATTTCAGCATTTATAGTAGAGAAAGATACACCAGGCTTAATCATTGGAAAAGATGAGCATAAGATGGGTCTTCTTGGTTCTCGTACAGTGCAACTTACGTTTGAAGATATGAAAGTGCCGGCCGAGAATTTACTTGGTGAAGAAGGACAAGGATTTAAGGTGGCAATGGCGAATTTAGATGTTGGGCGAATTGGAATCGGAGCGCAAGCATTAGGAATCGCGGAAGCGGCGCTTGCATGTGCGATTGATTATGCGAAAGAGCGTGAGCAATTCGGAAAGCCAATTGCGGCGCAGCAAGGACTCGGATTCAAACTTGCAGATATGGCAACAAGTGTAGAAGCATCGCGATTACTTGTATACAGAGCAGCATCGCTAAGAGCACAAGGATTACCATGCGGTAAAGAAGCTTCTATTGCGAAATTATTTGCTTCTAAGACGGCTGTTGAAGTTGCGATTGAAGCGGTGCAAGTATTTGGTGGTTATGGTTATACGAAAGATTATCCAGTAGAAAGATTTTTCCGTGATGCGAAGATCACACAAATATATGAAGGAACGAGCGAAATACAAAAGCTTGTAATTAGTCGAGCTTTATAAAAAGGCAGAGGGGGAGACGGGAATGCATTTTAAATTATCAGAAGAACATGAAATGATAAGAAAAATGGTTCGGGATTTTGCGAGGAATGAAGTAGCACCGACAGCAGCAGAGCGTGATGAGGAAGAGCGATTTGATCGCGCTTTATTTGATCAAATGGCAGAGCTTGGTTTAACCGGTATTCCGTGGCCTGAAGAATACGGTGGGATTGGAAGCGATTACTTGGCGTATGTAATTGCCGTTGAAGAATTATCCCGCGTTTGTGCTTCTACAGGTGTAACGTTGTCTGCACATACTTCACTTGCTGGATGGCCAATTTTTAAATTTGGAACGGAAGAGCAAAAACAAAAGTTTTTGCGCCCAATGGCTGAAGGGAAGAAAATTGGTGCATATGGCTTAACAGAACCAAGCTCTGGATCAGATGCTGGTGGAATGAGGACGACTGCAAAACGAGATGGAGACCATTACATTTTAAATGGTTCGAAAATTTTTATTACAAATGGCGGTATTGCTGATATTTATGTTGTTTTTGCATTAACAGATCCTGATTCGAAGCAGCGCGGCACGAGTGCATTTATTGTGGAGAGTGATACGCTAGGATTTTCGGTTGGGAAGAAGGAAAGTAAGCTAGGGATTCGTTCTTCGCCAACAACTGAAATTATATTTGAAGACTGCCGTATTCCTGTAGAGAATTTACTAGGGGAAGAGGGCCAAGGATTTAAAGTTGCGATGCAGACATTAGATGGCGGCCGTAATGGTATTGCGGCACAAGCAGTCGGTATTGCACAATCCGCTTTAGATGCTTCTGTAGAATATGCAAGAGAACGTCATCAGTTTGGGAAGCCAATTGCGGCGCAACAAGGAATTGGCTTTAAACTTGCGGATATGGCAACGGATGTAGAGGCAGCGCGTCTTTTAACATATCAAGCGGCTTGGCTTGAATCTGAAGGGCTTCCGTATGGGAAAGAGTCAGCGATGTCAAAAGTATTTGCAGGTGATACAGCGATGAAGGTAACGACTGAAGCGGTACAAGTATTTGGTGGTTATGGTTATACGAAAGATTATCCAGTAGAGCGTTATATGCGCGATGCAAAGATTACACAAATATATGAGGGAACACAAGAGATTCAAAGGCTTGTAATTTCTCGTATGTTAACGAAGTAGGAACAAAAGCGTAGGTATTTTCCTACGCTTTTTACTTCCAAAAATAATAGAGAGAGGTGAAGGGATGGTTAAACATAATGTACATGCGTCAGTGAAAGATGAAAAATTAGTTGCGTTAAGACGTGAACAAATGATTAAAGGTGCGGTGCAGCTGTTTAAGCAAAAAGGATTCCCGCGTACAACAACGAGAGAAATTGCGAAAGCGGCTGGATTTAGTATCGGAACACTTTATGAGTATATTCGCACAAAAGATGATGTATTATATTTAGTTTGTGATAGTATTTATGAACATGTAAAAGAGCGGTTAGAGGAAGTAGTGTGTACAGAGAAGGGAAGTATAGAAAGCTTAAAGATAGCGATAATGAATTATTTTAAAGTGATGGATGAATTGCAAGAAGAAGTATTAATTATGTATCAAGAGGTACGTTTTTTACCGAAAGAATCACTCCCATATGTATTAGAAAAAGAGTTTCAAATGGTCGGGATGTTTGAGGATATTTTAGAGCAGTGTACGGAAAATGGGACATTTACACTAAATAAAAAGGAAATACAGCTTCTTGCACATAATATTTTCATACAAGGACAAATGTGGGGATTTAGACGTTGGGCCCTGCAAAAACTGTATACTCTCGAAGAATATACAGAAATGCAAATTAGGTATGTACTGCAAGGAGCACATATGTCTCCGAAATAAAGAATGGACAAATTATAATTTTATTGCCCGTAAATAGCGGGATAAAAGTTTCCCGTTTTTTTTGTAGCATATTTGTGCGACTTTTGTTTATAATGAATAGTATGGATTTTTTTAAGCAGACCGTTATATATAAGCTTATATTTGAAGAAAGGAAGTGCCGCATAAGTGGGTTTTAAGCAATATTCACCAGAAGAGCTAAAAGAATGTTCAATGATTGAAGTTGTACATAGTGTTTTAGGGAATAAAAGACAAGCAACGACATTCAACGAGTTGGTTCAAGAAATCGCTCAAGTGCTGGGACTATCTCAAGGGCAAGTTAATACGAAACTCGCACAATTTTATACAGATTTAAACATCGATGGACGTTTCATTAATTTAGGAGAAAATCGTTGGGGGCTACGTAGCTGGTACCCATATGAGCAAATTGATGAAGAAATTCTGCCTCAGCCAAAACCGAAGAAGAAACGCAAAGTTGAAGAAGACGGTTTTGACGACTACATTGAAGAAGATGATGTAGAAGAAGTAGAAGAAGAAGTAGAAGAAGATGTAGTAGATTTGGACAAAGTTCTTGAAGACGAAGACGCAGATGATGAAGATGATGATCTTGATGATTTAGAAGAAGATAATGAAGACTTCGCAGAAGAAGAACTTGAGTATGATGAAACTGAAGAAGAAGAAGAGGAAGAGCGGTAGTTCTTGACTTTTCATTATCGTCCATGTAGAATCATTTTTGGGCTCTTTAAAAAAAGACGATAATACTTTTAAAGTGTAAATATAAAAGAAAATTGCTCCCTACTTATTACTTTATGTGATGAGGGGAGCAATTTTCTTTTTTGTTTTTTGTTTAGAAAATAAAAAGAGCCTAACAATAAGATAGATACAGTGTTATCTACATACGTTGCGCTTTGCAACGGTGATTATATAACAACGAAGTAGAAGGGAGTATTTTCATGACTAAGTATATTTTTGTAACAGGCGGTGTAGTATCGTCTTTAGGTAAAGGTATTACAGCAGCATCTCTTGGAAGACTTTTAAAGAATCGTGGTTTAAACGTAACTATTCAAAAGTTTGATCCATACATTAACGTAGACCCAGGGACTATGAGCCCCTACCAACACGGTGAGGTATTCGTAACAGATGATGGTGCAGAAACGGACTTAGACCTAGGTCACTATGAGCGTTTTATCGACATCAACTTAAATAAATACAGCAACGTAACAACAGGTAAAATTTACTCTTCAGTTCTTCAAAAAGAGCGTCGTGGTGAATATTTAGGAGGAACAGTTCAAGTTATTCCTCACATTACTAACGAAATTAAAGAACGTGTATATCGTTCTGGTCGCGAAACAAATGCCGACGTTGTTATTACAGAAATCGGTGGAACTGTTGGTGATATCGAGTCTCTACCATTCTTAGAAGCAATTCGTCAAATTAAGAGCGACATCGGTCGTGACAATGTAATGTACATTCACTGTACGTTAATCCCGTACTTAAAAGCAGCGGGTGAAATGAAAACAAAACCAACGCAACATAGCGTTAAAGAGCTTCGAAGCTTAGGTATTCAACCAAATATTATCGTTGTTCGTACAGAACTACCTGTTTCTCAGGACATGAAAGACAAGCTTGCATTATTCTGTGACATCGATACAAAAGCAGTTATCGAAGCACGTGATGCAGATACTTTATATGCGGTTCCATTATCTCTTCAAGAACAAAACATGGACCAAATCGTTTGTGATCACTTGAAGTTAGACAATCCAGCTGCAGATATGACAGATTGGACTGCGCTAGTTAATAAAGTACGTAACCTTTCTAAGAAAACAAAAATCGCTCTTGTTGGTAAATACGTAGAGCTTCAAGATGCATACATTTCTGTTGTAGAAGCGCTTCGTCATGCAGGTTATTCATTCGACACAGATGTAGAAGTGAAATGGGTAAATGCTGAGCACGTAACAGCAGAGAACGTAATAGAATTAGTTGGCGATACAGATGGTATCCTTGTACCAGGTGGCTTCGGCGATCGTGGTGTAGAAGGTAAAATCGTTGCAATTCAATATGCTCGTGAAAACAAAGTTCCATTCTTAGGAATTTGCCTAGGTATGCAACTTGCATCAATCGAATTTGCACGTAACGTATTAGGATTAGAAGGAGCTAACTCTTCTGAAATTAATCCTGACACACCTTATGCAATTATCGATTTATTACCAGAACAAAAAGATGTAGAAGATTTAGGTGGTACACTTCGCCTTGGTCTATACCCATGTAAGCTTGCTGAAGAAACAAATGCTTACAATGCTTACAATGAGCCGGTTGTATATGAGCGTCATCGTCATCGTTATGAGTTCAACAATCAATTCCGCCCAGATATGGAAAAAGCAGGATTTGTATTCTCTGGTACAAGCCCAGACGGTCGTCTAGTGGAAATTATTGAATTACAAGATCACCCTTGGTTCGTGGCAGCACAGTTCCATCCAGAACTTGTATCTCGTCCAAACCGTCCACAACCATTGTTCCATGACTTCGTAAGTGCTTCTATTACGAATAAAGAGAGCAAGTAATAAAAAAAAGCGCCTGAAATAGGGCGCTTTTTTTAATATTCGTTTAACATTTCATCAATTGTAAATTTCAATCCGTGATAAGCAAATAAAGCTATAATTAAACTTGGGAACCCATAGCGGTTACCTTCATCATCTGGAATAAGACCTTTTAACAGCTTCGTATCAATATGTACATCTGTATATTGTTCCAGTGATTCAACACCTTCTTGAATAGCCGAGATTCCAACGATAGATTGGCCTTCTTCATGAAGTTTTTTCGCGGTTTTTATAATTTCTTCATCTGTCGAAAAACGACTAATAAGAAGTACGCGGTCCGCAGCAGTCACTGCCGCCGGTTCACCGTTTTCTATTAAACGTTTTGCTTGTTTCATTGGTTCGGCGCCAAATAATGCTTCTGAAACAATACCTTCCATTTCGTTTGTACCATGCAAGTAAATGAAGCCATCGCCAACTAACGCCTGGGCAAGTAGACGAGCGCTATCTTCTATATTCATTTCCTCTTTTTGAGAAAATCGGGAGAAATATCCACTTAATTGAGTCGAGAAAATTTTTAACATGTTGTTGCTCCTTTCTTTCGTGTTAGCTGGTTCTCATTATAGCTTATTTTTTTTGGAAAGGGGAAATAGTAGGGTGGCATAACAAAATAGGAAACGGTAAAATAAGAAAGAATAGGAAGGGATTTGGCAAAGAGTAGCGAAAATAAACCGATAAGATATAAGAAGCTTTAAATCTTGTACTTACACAGAAAGGTTGGGAGTTATGGAAGGGAAAATTTTAATCGTTGATGATCAATATGGCATTCGTGTTTTATTGCATGAAGTGTTCCAAAAAGAAGGTTATCAGACGTTCCAAGCAGCGAATGGATTTCAAGCTTTAGATATCGTGAAAAAAGATAATCCGGATTTAGTAGTGTTAGATATGAAAATCCCAGGTATGGATGGTATAGAGATTTTAAAACATGTAAAAGAAATTGATGAGAGTATTAAAGTGATTTTAATGACTGCTTATGGAGAATTGGATATGATTCAAGAAGCGAAAGATTTAGGAGCTTTAATGCACTTTGCTAAACCGTTTGATATTGATGAGATTCGTCAAGCAGTGAGAGATCAGCTTGCTGTAGAGGCGTAAAAAATGAATTTTTTATAAAAAATATGGAAAAAAGCGTTTACATGGACTATTGAGCAGGTGAATACAGTTGAGTTTTTGAGTACAAGTTGTTATCCTATTGAGTGTAGAAAGAAGTCCGGTATGTAAATATACATATTTTACCTTATCCTGGTCATACTACCAGCGATAAGAATTTATCGGATACAAAAAACGTTTTTTAGGAGGATTCACCATGCCTTTAGTTTCTATGAAAGAAATGCTAAACACAGCACTAGAAGGAAAATACGCAGTTGGTCAATTCAACATGAACAACTTAGAGTGGACTCAAGCTATCTTAGCTGCTGCGGAAGAAGAAAAATCTCCTGTAATCTTAGGTGTATCTGAGGGTGCAGCTCGTCATATGACTGGTTTCAAAACAGTTGTAGCTATGGTTAAAGCTTTAATCGAAGAAATGAACATCACTGTTCCTGTAGCGATTCACCTTGACCATGGTTCAAGCTTCGAAAAATGTAAAGAAGCAATCGATGCAGGTTTCACATCTGTAATGATCGACGCTTCTCACCACCCATTCGAAGAAAACGTTGAAACTACTAAAAAAGTGGTAGAATACGCACACGCTCGTAACGTATCTGTTGAAGCTGAGCTTGGAACAGTTGGCGGACAAGAAGACGACATCATCGCTGAAGGCGTAATTTACGCTGATCCAGCAGAGTGTAAGCACCTTGTTGAAGCAACAGGTATCGATTGCCTAGCTCCAGCTCTAGGTTCTGTACACGGTCCTTACAAAGGTGAGCCTAACTTAGGATTCGCTGAAATGGAACAAGTTCGTGACTTCACTGGCGTACCTTTAGTATTACACGGTGGTACTGGTATCCCAACTGCTGATATCGTAAAAGCTATTTCTCTAGGTACTTCAAAAATTAACGTAAACACTGAGAACCAAATTGAGTTTACAAAAGCTGTTCGTGAAGCATTAAACAAAGACCAAGAAGTTTACGATCCTCGTAAATATATTGGACCTGGCCGCGACGCTATCAAAGCAACTGTTGCTGGTAAAATGCGTGAGTTCGGTTCTAACGGTAAAGCGTAAGAATAAAATTCCGTTTTGGAAACCGTCTAGTCTTTTAGACGGTTTCCTTTCGTTGTATAATGAAAGCGCGAACAAGTCTAAAGATTTTATAAAGTGAATTTTTGGTTTGCAAATATAGAAAATAATGTGCATAGTCCTATTAATAAATGTGGTAAGTATCTGAATTGAGTAATTTGATTCGATGAATAGTTAATCTTCATCTATTTGTACAGCAGGGGAGCTACAGGTGATGGTTTTCTACTTATTGAGTTTCAGGATGGAAAGAGTGATTGAGATTCTTAAGGGGGAATCTTCTACTTCTTATAAAGAAGTAGAAGATAAATACATTCACAAGAAGGGAGCTCAATATGGAAAAGTTGCTAATTGAAGGCGGAAGAGCTTTAAATGGAACGATTCGTGTGAGTGGTGCAAAGAACAGTGCTGTTGCACTAATTCCAGCGACAATTTTAGCAGATACTCCAGTAACTATTGGCGGTGTTCCTAATATTTCGGACGTGAAAATGTTAGGAGACTTACTAGAGGAAATTGGAGGGAAAGTAACTTATGGGCAGGAAGAAGAGATGGTAGTCGATCCTTCTAACATGGTTGCGATGCCTTTACCAAATGGAAAAGTGAAAAAATTGCGCGCCTCTTATTATTTAATGGGTGCAATGCTTGGCCGTTTTAAAAAAGCTGTTATTGGGCTTCCAGGTGGATGTCATTTAGGGCCACGACCGATTGATCAGCATATTAAAGGGTTTGAAGCGTTAGGGGCATATGTTACAAATGAACAAGGTGCCATTTATTTAAGAGCAGACGAACTACGCGGGGCACGTATTTATTTAGATGTTGTTAGTGTAGGAGCTACGATTAATATTATGCTAGCGGCTGTACGAGCGAAAGGTAGAACTGTTATTGAAAATGCAGCGAAAGAACCCGAGATTATTGATGTAGCTACATTGTTAACGAGTATGGGAGCACGTATTAAGGGTGCTGGTACAGACGTAATCCGAATTGATGGTGTGGATTCACTGCACGGTTGTCACCACACTATTATTCCAGACCGTATTGAAGCTGGTACGTATATGATTTTAGGAGCAGCATCAGGAGGAGAAGTAACAGTTGATAATGTTATTCCTCAGCATTTAGAATCCGTTACTGCGAAGCTAAGAGAAGCTGGTGTTCAAATTGAAACGAACGATGACCAAATTACAGTGAACGGCAATAGAAGGTTAAAAGTAGTTGATGTAAAAACGCTTGTATATCCAGGGTTTCCAACGGATTTACAACAGCCGTTTACAACGCTTTTAACAAAAGCGCATGGAACAGGAGTTGTAACTGATACAATTTACAGCGCACGTTTCAAGCATATTGATGAATTGCGCCGTATGAACGCGCAAATTAAAGTAGAAGGCCGTTCAGCAATTGTGACTGGACCGGTTTTATTGCAAGGTGCGAAGGTGAAAGCGAGTGACCTACGAGCTGGTGCGTCCCTTGTTATTGCGGGTTTAATGGCAGATGGCATTACAGAAGTAACGGGACTTGATCATATTGATCGAGGTTACGAAAATATAGTAGACAAGCTTAAAGGGCTTGGTGCAAACATTTGGCGAGAACAAATGACAAAGCAAGAAATTGAAGAAATGAAGAATGCATAAAGTGAAACTTTAATCAGTATGGGGTATCCCACGCCGATTATTAACCCTCACCAATCGGGATAAGGTGGTGATACTTCCGTTAATGGGGAGCGAAGAATCACTACTAACGGAAGTACACTTTATAGAAAAACAAGGTTCACAAAATACGGCAGAAATATAAAGACTTAAAGGAGAGGGATTATCGTGGAAAGAAGTTTATCTATGGAGTTAGTACGTGTAACAGAGGCTGCAGCATTATCATCAGCGCGTTGGATGGGGCGCGGAAAAAAAGATGAGGCAGATGGTGCAGCAACATCTGCTATGCGTGATGTATTTGATACAATTCCGATGAAAGGTACAGTTGTAATTGGCGAAGGTGAAATGGATGAAGCGCCAATGCTATATATCGGAGAAAAATTGGGTACAGGATATGGACCACGCGTAGACGTTGCAGTTGATCCTTTAGAAGGGACAAATATCGTAGCGGCTGGCGGCTGGAATGCGCTTGCTGTTATTGCAATTGCAGATCACGGCAATTTGTTACATGCTCCTGACATGTACATGGATAAAATAGCGGTTGGTCCAGAAGCAGTTGGTGCAGTTGATATTGACGCACCTATTATCGACAACTTACGTGCAGTTGCGAAAGCGAAAAATAAAGATATCGAAGATGTTGTAGCGACAGTTTTAAACCGTCCACGTCATCAAGCAATTATCGAAGAAATTCGTAAAGCTGGTGCTCGTATTAAATTAATTAACGATGGAGATGTAGCTGGAGCAATCAATACAGCATTTGACCGTACTGGTGTAGATATTCTATTTGGTTCTGGTGGAGCACCTGAAGGTGTATTAGCTGCGGTCGCATTAAAATGCTTAGGTGGAGAAATTCACGGGAAGCTCTTACCTCAAAACGAAGCTGAACTAGCTCGTTGTAAAAGAATGGGTATTGAAGATATCAATCGTATCCTTCGTATGGAAGACTTAGTAAAAGGTGACGATGCAATCTTTGCAGCAACAGGTGTAACAGACGGAGAACTATTACGAGGCGTTCAATTTAAAGGTAGCGTCGGAACAACACAATCCCTTGTTATGCGTGCAAAATCAGGCACAGTACGCTTCGTAGACGGCCGCCATAGCTTAAATAAAAAACCGAATTTGGTTATTAAATAAAAAGCGTAAGCGGCTCGTTTAGAATCGCAGGACACTTCAAACTCCTGACGAAGAGGCGCTTTTTGCCTCGCAGGGCATTGGAACTCTCGACCTTGAAGCGTTTTTTGCTTCGAGTGAGAGAGTGAAATGACCGGAGATTCTAGCCGCTGGAACTGGATTAAATAAAAGCAGAAATGCCTTATCTATTCTGCCTTAAAATCAGGTGAGTAGAAAAAAGAAAGAAATATGAAAAGGCGAAGACAAATTTTCTTGTCTTCGCTTCTTGTATTTGTGTTTCAACGTATTGATTAAAACTAGATAAAAGGGTTACAATAGTGAATATTATCCTACTTGAACTTATTGCCTTTCATTATTATTTATTTGCCTTCCGTATTTTTCCCTTTACCCATGTGAAAAGAGAATAAAGTTAAAGTGTGGTGTCTGAATGAATTTGTCAATTGCAGCATTAGAAAACATGAAATTAAAAGAGTTATACGAGCTTGCGAAGGAATTTAAGATTTCGTATTACAGCAAGTTAACGAAAAAAGAGCTAATCTTCTCTATCTTAAAAGCTCGAGCAGAAAAAG
Organism: Bacillus sp. MYb56; assembly: GCF_002976445.1. NCBI lineage: Bacteria > Bacillati > Bacillota > Bacilli > Caryophanales > Bacillaceae > Bacillus > Bacillus sp. MYb56. Next base: position 122,928 of record NZ_PCOH01000011.1, on the reverse strand, counting down.
AAGGTTTCTTTTTCATGGAAGGCGTATTAGAAATTATTCAATCAGAAGGATTTGGATTCTTACGTCCTATCAATTATTCTCCAAGCTCAGAAGATATTTATATCTCGGCTTCGCAAATTCGTCGTTTCGATTTACGTAATGGAGATAAGGTTTCTGGTAAAGTACGACCTCCGAAAGAAAATGAGCGCTATTTTGGATTGCTACAAGTTGAAGCTGTAAATGGAGATGATCCAGACTCAGCAAAAGAGCGTGTACATTTCCCTGCATTAACACCGTTATACCCAGATCGCCAAATGAAATTGGAGACGGAAACGAAAAAGTTACCGACACGCATCATGGATTTAATCGCACCAGTTGGATTTGGACAACGTGGTTTAATTGTTGCGCCTCCAAAGGCTGGTAAAACAAGTCTGTTAAAAGAAATTGCACACAGTGTCACAACAAATCATCCGGAAGCAGAATTAATTGTACTTTTAATTGATGAGCGTCCAGAGGAAGTAACAGATATTGAACGTTCTGTTAAAGGTGATGTTGTAAGTTCTACTTTTGATGAAGTGCCAGAGAATCATATTAAAGTAGCGGAGCTTGTATTAGAGCGTGCAATGCGTCTTGTAGAACATAAAAGGGACGTTGTCATTTTAATGGATAGTATTACCCGTTTAGCGCGTGCTTACAACCTTGTTATTCCGCCAAGTGGTAGAACCTTATCGGGTGGTATTGATCCTGCTGCTTTTCATAGACCGAAGCGTTTCTTTGGGGCTGCGCGTAATATCGAAGAGGGCGGTAGCCTAACAATTTTAGCAACAGCGCTTGTTGATACAGGGTCTCGTATGGATGATGTAATTTACGAGGAGTTTAAAGGAACTGGAAATATGGAACTTCACTTAGATCGCTCATTAGCTGAGCGCCGTATCTTCCCAGCGATTGATATTCGTCGCTCTGGTACGCGTAAAGAAGACCTATTAATTCCGAAAGAACATTTAGACAAGCTGTGGGGTATTCGTAAAACAATGCGTGATACACCAGACTTTGTTGAAGGCTTCTTACGTAAACTTCGTCAAACAAAGACAAATGAAGAATTTTTACAAAACATTGTTGCAGACTCAAAAAGGTATGTAACCACTAAGTAAAGGGAAAAGATGGGGACTCGCTTATTTCGTAGTAAGCGAGTTTTTTATGTTTTTAAGGGAATATTAGAGAGAGTAATATATGGAAAAAATTTGTTTTTTGAGATGGAAATCATATTTGGATTGAGAGCTTGAAGTGCCCTACGATTCTGGGCGAGCCGCTTGCGCTTTAAGGTGTATCTAGTTCCATCTCCAGCGGCTAGGATGGTCGATGGCTTCGCTTCTTCCTACGAGGCAAAAAGCGCCTCTACGTCAGAACCTCCATCCCCCTCTCATTCTGAACGAGCCGCTTGCGCTTTAAGGTGTATCTAGTTCCATCTCCAGCGGCTAGAATGGTCGATGGCTTCGCTTCTTCCTACGAGGCAAAAAGCGCCTCTACGTCAGAAGCTCCATCCCCCTCTCATTCTGAACGAGCCGCTTGCGCTTTTAGGTATATCCAGCTCCAGCGGCAAGAATCTCCGGCCATTTCGCTCTCTCGGTCGAAGCAAAAAGCGCTTCTTGGTCGAGAGCTTGAAGTGACTTGCGATTCTGAATGAGCCGCTTGCGCTTTTAATTGATATCCAGTTCCGGCGGCTAGAATCTCCGGCCATTTCGCTCTCTCGGTCGAAGCAAAAAGCGCTTCTTGGTCGAGAGCTTGAAGTGACCTGGATTCTGAACGAGCCGCTTGTGCTTTTAATTTTTAAAAAGACAAAAACAGGTAGTTGCAAAATGGAGTTAGCCTTGTTATAATTTCATCATATGTGTTTCATCAATATAGTTGTGTAAGCAGCTGAAGATGAAAAACTCTGTTTCGAAAATGATTCAGGGCGGAAGGAGATGAAAAGAATGAAAGCAGGAATCCATCCAAATTACAATAAAGTTGTATTTATGGACACGAACACTGGCTTCAAATTCTTAAGCGGGTCTACAAAAGGCTCTAGCGAAACTGTTGAGTGGGAAGATGGTAACACTTATCCATTACTAAAAATTGAGATCAGTTCTGATTCTCACCCATTCTACACTGGACGTCAGAAGTTTGCTACTGCAGACGGACGTGTTGACCGCTTCAATAAGAAATACGGCATCAAGTAATAAAGAACATAAAACAGGCAAGTGTATGTATTCGCTTGTCTGTTTTTTTTGCAAAAATATTAAACCTTTACCCTACTTTGGATTAGGAAAGTAGATGAAAGGAGAGCTCAATGTACTTAATGAATCAAAATGGTTGGATTGAAGTGATTTGCGGGAGTATGTTTTCTGGGAAATCAGAAGAGCTCATCCGCCGTATACGCCGTACACAATTTGCGAAACAACATGCGATTGTATTTAAACCATGTATTGATAATCGTTATAGTGAAGAAGATGTTGTATCACATAATGGATTAAAGGTTAAAGCAGTTCCTGTTTCAGCTTCAAAAGATATATTTAACCATGTAACAGAAGAAATGGATGTTATTGCAATCGATGAGGTACAATTTTTTGATGGGGACATTGTGGAAGTGGTGCAAGTATTGGCAAATCGTGGCTATCGTGTCATTGTAGCTGGATTAGACCAAGATTTCCGTGGTCTACCATTTGGACAAGTTCCTCAGCTGATGGCGATTGCTGAACATGTAACTAAATTGCAGGCAGTTTGTTCTGCATGTGGATCTCCTGCAAGTCGTACGCAACGTTTAATCGATGGAGAACCAGCGGCATTTGATGATCCAATTATTTTAGTTGGGGCTTCAGAATCGTATGAACCACGTTGTCGTCATTGTCATGCAGTACCTACAAAACAAAGATAAGTGAAACTCGCTATGTAGAGCGGGTTTTTTTCGAAAATAGATGAAGATTGGTGGCAAGCTCTTCGTGTCTAAGAACCGCCGCTACTCAAGGTGAAAAGCACCTTTTGTGCGAGAGAACCTTAGCCAGTCAGAGCTGAGCGAGCCGCTTGCGCTTTTAAATATTATCTAGCTCCAGCGGCTAGAATGGTCGGTGGTTTCGCTTCTTCCTGCGAGGCAAAGAGCGCCTCTCTGTCAGAAGCTCCAACCTCCTCCCATTCTGAGCGAGCCGCTTGCGCTTTAAATATTATCTAGCTTCAGCGGCTAGAATCTCCGGCCATTTCACTCTCTCGCTCGAAGCAAAAAGCGCTTCAAGGTCGAGAGTTCCAATGTCCTGCGATCCTGAGCAAGCCGCTTACGCTTTTAAATATAATTTGCGTTTTTTTGATTAAGTACCATATACTATTTGTATTAGATACTAGGATGTAGAGGTGAATGGTGTGTTAGATCGTTTGCAAGCTGTAGAAGATCGTTATGAGAAGTTGAATGAGTTGTTAAGTGACCCAGAGGTTATTAGCGATACAAATAAGCTTCGTGAGTATTCAAAAGAGCAATCTGATATTCAGGACACGGTAGAGGTGTACCGTGAGTATAAAGATGTTCGTGAGCAATTACGAGATGCAAAGGCAATGTTAGAAGATAAGTTAGACGCTGATATGCGTGATATGGTAAAAGAAGAGGTTTCTGAATTAGAAGGACAAGAGAAAACATTATCAGAACGTCTGAAAATTTTACTTGTTCCAAAAGACCCTAATGATGATAAAAACGTTATCGTTGAGGTTCGTGGCGCTGCTGGTGGTGACGAGGCAGCTTTATTTGCTGGTGATTTATATCGTATGTATAGCCGTTATGCTGAGGTGCAAGGTTGGAAAACTGAAATTATCGAAGCGAGCTATACAGAGTTAGGTGGATATAAAGAGATTATCTTTATGATTAACGGTAAAGGTGCTTTCGCGAAGCTGAAATTCGAGAATGGTGCTCACCGTGTACAACGTGTTCCTGAAACGGAATCTGGCGGACGTATTCATACATCTACAGCAACTGTAGCTGTACTACCAGAGGCAGAAGAAGTAGAAATTAATATTCATGAAAAAGATGTTCGTGTTGATACGTTTGCTTCTAGTGGTCCTGGTGGACAAAGCGTTAATACAACGATGTCAGCGGTACGTTTAACGCATTTACCGACTGGTGTAGTTGTATCTTGTCAGGATGAGAAATCACAAATTAAGAATAAAGAAAAAGCGATGAAAGTATTACGCGCACGTGTTTATGATAAATTTAGACAAGAAGCGCAAGCTGAGTATGATCAAAACCGTAAACAAGCTGTTGGTACGGGAGATCGTTCAGAGCGTATTCGTACGTATAACTTCCCGCAAAACCGTGTTACAGACCATCGAATCGGTTTAACGATTCAAAAGCTAGATCAAATCCTACAAGGTAAGTTAGATGATTTCATCAATGCCTTAGTGATGGAAGATCAGGCGCAAAAGATGGAGGCAGCTGAGTAATGCGTGTCTATGAAGCCCTGAAATGGGCTTCTTCTTTTTTACAGGAAAATGGACGAGATGAAAATGCGGGAGAAATTGTCCTTTGTCATGTATTAAAGACGAACAGAACCGGAATGCTCATGAATATGCGTGAAGAAATAACTGCGGAACAAGAGAAAAGTTTTGCACAATTTATCCACAAGCATGTAGAAGGTATTCCGATCCAATATATGCTCGGTTATGAAATGTTTTATGGCCGATCATTCTTTGTAAATGAAGAGGTATTGATACCAAGACCGGAAACAGAGGAACTTATAGTTGGAGTGCTAGAGAGAATTGAGCGCCATTTCGGTAATGAGGAGCTTCACATAGCGGATATTGGAACAGGTAGTGGAGCGATTTCTATTACGCTCGCTTTAGAAAATAAAAATCTTCATGTGTATACAGTAGATATCGCACAGGAGTCGATTGAAGTTGCAAAAGAAAATGCAAAAACTTTAGGGGCGGATGTAACTTTCTATCATGGCGATTTACTGTCTCCATTTTATGAAACAGGTCAGAAGTTAGATGTTGTTGTTTCCAATCCTCCGTACATACCAGAGGAAGATTGGCGTGGTCTTTCTACTGTTGTGAAGGAGCATGAGCCGAAGCGTGCGCTTGTTGGTGGGGAAGATGGACTAGATTTCTATCGTCGTTTTATGGAGGAATTGCCGAATGTATTACAGAAAAAGGCGATTGTGGCGTTTGAAATTGGTGTAGGGCAAGGTGAAGATGTGAAAGCATTATTACAGCAAACTTTCCCGCGCGCTCAAGTTGAAGTTGTATTTGATATTAATGGAAAAGATCGCATGGTATTTGCAGAGATGGAGTAAGGCATAAGCCTTACTCTATTTTTTGTATGAAAAATTCGTAACTACTCAGCCATACATTTTATTTAGAATTTTGGTAAGGGGAATTATTTCAGCGAAAATACGCACCTTATTACCTATACATAGCCAGTTACTCTCGCCAATTAAAAAAATGCTTTTCTATCGGTTTTTTATATAGATTTTGAATTTAATAGTTTAGAAAGATGAAAGTCTGTCCACACTGTTTCTAGAGGGGACGGTGGAGGAAATGAAAAAACAAGTTATTGCTTACTTTCTTTTATTATTAATTGGTGCACAGTTACTTGTGCAGTTTGGATATATGAAAGCTGATGCAAAAGGGCCTACTGTTATTCCGAAAGAGGCCGTTCGATTACGTATTTTAGCTAATAGTGATTCCGATAAAGATCAGGCGTTAAAGCGTAAAGTACGCGATGAAGTAAAAGCGCAAATTGATGGATGGGTAGCGGATTTAACGTCATTTGAAGAAGCTCGAAAAGTAATTCAAAATCATATTCCTGAAATTGAAAAGACAGTGGCAAATACACTGAAAAGAGAAGGAAGTAAAGAGGCGTTTCAAGTGAAATTCGGTAAGAATGTGAAGTTTCCTACAAAGGTATATGGGAATTTTATTTATCCGGCAGGAGAATATGAAGCGGTACTTATTACAATTGGAAAAGGTGAAGGTGCAAACTGGTGGTGTGTATTATTTCCACCGATGTGTTTCTTAGATTTTTCAAGTGGTACAGCTGTAAGGAAAGAAGAACATGTTGTGAAAGCTGAATCTCCTGAAGAGGAGCAGGTGAGACAACTAGATGAGGAAGTAGTGGATGTACCGGAGAAGAAAGAGGATAAGGTGAAAGAAAAGAAAGTAGTAAAGCCGGAAAAAGCTGAAAAAGTAACAGCACAGGAAAAGAAAGTAGTAAAACACGAAACACAAGTAGAAGAACAGCCTGTAAAAAAAGTAGAAACAAAAACTGTGGAAAAAGTGGAGAAACCTGTGGAGCAAAAACAAGAAAAGCAAAATGAATATGTAACAGTAGAAGAGGAAGAGAAACCAGAGGTTAAATTATTTATCGTCGAAGCTTTTACATCTTTATTCTCTAAATAGTGCTATTAATAAATCCTTCCTCATATATATCAATGAGGAGGGATTTATTATGAAGAACGTGTATTTTGCTACGAAAGCAGATGTAGAAAGATTACATTCTTTTTTCGGACAAGCTAATAAAAAAGATGATAAAATAAATGAGTTGTACGCACAATTTATGATCTTGGAAGAGGCGGGAGAAATACGAGCGGTAATTGGATATGAACAAAGTGGAGAAAATGCACTTATCCGTTCTTGTTTATTCACACCTAATGTGGATAAACAGACTTTCTTATATTTTTTCGAGATGTTTTTGCAGTATATGAAAGAAAAAGATATTCGACAATTGTACTTACTCACAAATCATCCACAATCTGTGACCATCTTTCAGTTTTTTAACTTTGTCATTATAGAGAAAGAGGAAGTGCCAGAGGAAATTCGACAGTTAGAACACTTTTGTAAAAATATAAAAGAGCTAAATGCAATAATACTAAATTGTCAGCTATTCACAAAGTTATCCACGGACAAACAAGGTTTATCCACATTTTGTGGATAAACCTTGTTTGTCTTTTGGATAAATCTCATAGTAAACTAAAAATAGACAAGTATTTCATGGTAGAAAAGGACGTGGGAAAAAATGCATACAAATATGTGGGTTGTGGATAATGTTGTGGAAAGAAAAAAATATTATCCACAATTAAAAGAAGCAGCGAGATTATTAAGAGAAAATGAAGCGGTGGCCTTCCCAACGGAAACGGTATATGGGTTAGGAGCAAACGCAATGGATGATGAAGCGATAGCGAAAATTTTTGAAGCGAAAGGGAGGCCGAGCGATAATCCACTGATTGTCCACATAGGAACAAAATCTCAGTTAGATGGTATCGTAAGAGAAATTCCGCCGGTTGCAGAAAAGTTAATGGAGCATTTTTGGCCAGGACCATTAACAATCATTTTACCGAGAAAAAAAGGGATTTCAGAGAGGGTTACGGCAGGACTTAATACAGTCGGAGTGAGGATGCCGGATCATCCAGTAGCGCTCGCCCTTATTGAAGAGGCAAACGTGCCTGTTGCGGCACCGAGTGCGAATCGTTCAGGACGCCCAAGTCCAACGTTAGCTTCTCATGTGTATGAAGATTTAAATGGGAAAATTGCTGGTATTGTTGATGGCGGGGCAACAGGAGTAGGCGTTGAATCAACTGTAATTGATTGTACGAGCGAGGTTCCGACGATTTTACGTCCAGGTGGGATTACGAAGGAGCAATTAGAGGCCGTGATAGGAAATGTTTCTTTAGATCCAGCTTTAAAGGATGAGAAAGAAAAACCAAAATCACCTGGAATGAAATATACACATTATGCACCGAAAGCGCCACTTAGTATTGTTGAAGGGTCCCGTGAGTTTATTCAACGTATTGTGGATGAGAAAAAGAAAGAAGGATTTAAAGTAGGTGTATTAACGACAGAAGAGTATCAGCATGTGTATAGTGCAGATGTTGTATTGTCTTGTGGTGTGCGAAGCGATTTAGCCAGCGTTGCGACTAAGTTATATGATGTGCTTAGAACGTTTGATGCAAGTGAAGTAGATGTTATTTTTAGTGAATCATTCCCGAATGAAGGCATAGGAAATGCAATTATGAATCGTTTAACAAAAGCTGCGGGACATCAGATTATTATTGAATGATAATGTACCTTTAGCAAACAGAATATTTCTCCTCGGATAAGCATATTGTGAAGTAGCACGTCCGAGGGGGGATATGAATGACACTTGAACAATTAATACCTTTAATAATTATGGCATTTGCCCTGGGGATGGATGCATTTTCAGTGAGCCTCGGTATGGGGATGGTAACATTAAAGTTAAGACAAATCCTTTATATAGGTATGACGATTGGGATATTTCATATTATTATGCCATTTATCGGAATGGTACTAGGACGTTTTCTATCAGAGAGGTATGGGGATGTCGCAAATTTTGCAGGAGCTATTTTATTAATTGGGCTAGGGTTCTATATCGTATATTCGTCTATTTTAGAAGGAGAAGAGACTAGAACTGCTCCAATTGGAATTAGTTTATTTGTATTTGCATTTGGTGTCAGTATAGATAGTTTTTCAGTAGGTCTTAGTCTTGGAATTTACGGAGCAGAGACAATTATTACGATATTATTGTTCGGACTAATAAGTATGTTACTGGCTTGGATGGGTTTATTGCTTGGTAGCCATGCCAAAAATATACTTGGCACATACGGTGAAATAGTAGGTGGTATTATTCTTGTTGGGTTTGGATTGTATCTCCTTTTTCCTATATAATTTTATGTAGGAGGGAATTATGAACAAGCTATTGGAATGGTATGTTAAGCTTTTAACCTTCTTTCCTCGATGGCTAAGAAGACTTATAATATTGGGTGTTATTTTGCAAATTTCGATGTTAGGTTGGATTAAGTTAATTCGTGAATGGTGAGATAGTTCCTTTCTGTGCATAGTTTCGTTTGTACTATATTGATCACACTAAAAAATTACAAATATAGAAAGGATGAGATGAATGACGAGATTGAAGCAAGTTTTTGGTATTATTATTAGTTTTTTTGTTTTTTGGTTCAGTATGCTCGGTGTACAAATGTTTGCTGAGTTTTTAGATATTGAGTCATTGAAGTTTGTTGCAGGAAAATCGGAGGCGGCGCGTACTTTTTATTCTCCGTACCCGTTTTTAATTGTTTTCCTTATTACGTTACTTTCCTTATATTTCTTTGTAATAAAGCTTGGTAGATCTAAAAAAGAGAAATTCCCGGCATTAGAGGAGAAGAACGAAGAATTACGATAAAAAACCCCCCGCTTTCAGCGGGGGGTTATGTTTGAGTGATGAAGCTGGAGCTTTTCGGTGGTATCCAGTTCCAGTGGCCAGCTCCAGCGGCTAGAATGGTCGGTGGCTTCGCGCCTTCCTGCGAGGCAAAAAGCGCCTCTACGTCAGGAGCTCCATCCCCCTCTCATTCTGAACGAGCCGCTTCCGCCTTTAAATGGGCCTCACTAATTCAAATTGTTCTCCTAGTTTTGCGTAGTTGTGTCCTGCTAGGCGGCTTATTGGTTTTAGTTCTTCGGCGTGAATTCGGCCGTTTTCGTATAAGTGTTCAGCGACGTGAAAGCGGACGACGCGGCCGATTAGTAGGTCACAAGCTGGCGAGTCTTCGGTTCCGCCGAGTGGGATAGCGCGTTCTAATATGCACTCCATTCGAATGTTTGCTTCTTTGACCCCTGGTACTGAAATGACATCACTGTCAATCGGTGTTAGTTTTGCTAATTCGATTTCACTTTCATTAGGAGGTAGGTTCGCTGCTGTTTCGTTGATCGCTTCTACGTAAGATTCATCAGAAATATGTACGACAAATTCCCCTTTTTCTATTGCGTTTCTGGAAGTGTCTTTCGGTTTTCCTTCTTTGCGTTGTACTGAAACTGAGATAAGTGGTGGATTGGCAGCGACGATATTGAAATAACTATATGGCGCACCGTTCAATACGCCATCTTTAGTTACAGAAGTAACGAATGCAACAGGACGTGGAATGATACTTCCTGTTAGTAATTTGTAATTATCTTTTTCAGTTTGTTCGTTTGGATTAATGGATAACATGTTGTAATCCCCTTTCTAAATATGAATACTTATTGTTCCTTTACAAGATATCAATGGGAATCTCCTGCTGAAAATAATATTTTTTTGATGATGTAAAAAAAGAGATTACCTCGATTGTACTGAAGTAATCTCTTTTTTGGTAAATATCTTGAAATAGAGATAAATATTAAAGTAAAACGTAAGCGCCAGGTCCAATTAAAGCTACACCGATAGCGACAGCGATTAACATTAAATTATATTCGAATCCGTTTTGTGTTACCCAGTAACCATTTTTTCCGTGAACTGTGAAAATTGCTACTAACATTGTTCCTACGATAAATAATGAACCAACTACAGTGAAAATACCTGCTGCGAATAAGAAACCACCTAATAGTTCAGTTGCGCCAGCCATAAAGGCCATAAATACACCAGGACGTAAGCCGATTGACTCCATCCAGCCGCCAGTTCCCTTTAAGCCGTAACCGCCGAACCAACCAAATAATTTTTGAGCACCATGACCCATGAATGTAATTCCTATAATAAGACGAATAATAAGAAGACCGATATCCATCATTTTAAAAAACCTCCTAAAAGTTATTAACTTACCTTATGTAAGTTAATAATAAAATAGTTACTTACTTTAGTCAAGTGGGTTTCAACAAAAATTTGAAAGGAATTTTACAAATTAACAACAAAAAATAAAATGTAGTAAAGACCTCTAGACAAGTAAGCGAAAAAAAGAGAAAATATAAGTAGAAGTTAACTTCTCATTGTTATTCAGACAATCAGAATTGACTGGAATTTTGTGAAGCGCTACAATAAGAGTCTAGTAGTAATGACATGATTTATTTCGAAAGAGTTTTTACAGTATAACATTCGAAGTATGAAGTCTTACGTGTATTTCGATCTTGAATAGAGATTGCCCTATAAACTTTTAGGTAAATTATAAGGAGGACTATCCTATGTTTAAAAAATTATTCGGTTTTGGTTCAAAAACAAATGAAGAAACAATCGTAGCTCCATTAACTGGAGCAGTGAAAAATATTGAAGAAGTACCAGATCCAGTATTCGCTGGTCGTATGATGGGTGACGGTGTTGCGATCGATCCTACTGAAGGTGTAGTTGTATCTCCAGTTGATGGTGAAATCGTACAATTATTCCACACGAAACATGCTATTGGAATTAAAGCGAAAAACGGTACAGAAATTTTAATCCACGTTGGATTAGAAACTGTAAAAATGGAAGGTGAAGGTTTCGAAGCTCACGTTTCTGAAGGACAAGCTGTAAAAGCTGGAGATAAATTAATCTCATTTGACTTAGAATTAATTCGTGAAAAAGCGAAAAGCACAATTACTCCAATCGTTATTACAAACACAGATGCAGCTGAGTCTATTAAGACAACTGTAGGTGTAACAGCTACAAAAGGTTCAACAGAAGTAATGAAAGTTACAATGAAATAATTATTTGATAGAAGGAATCCGTTTCATATGAAATGGATTCCTTATTTTGTTTCGTAGTGTGTTCATTATGTATGGTAAAATACTTTGGGCACTTGGAAATAGGGTTTCATATATGTGGATAAGGCGCATTTTTCTTAGAAAAAATATAAGAGAAATGCGCCTTTCGTATATTCACATTCCTTTTGTTCTATTCTAATGTACGCTATGATAAAGTGAAACTTTAATGAGTGGAGGGTGTTCATCCCCCGCTGATTATTAGCCTTCACCAATCGAGATAAATGTAGGAAACAGAAAAAAAGGGGTGGGTTTAGATGAAACGGGTGTTATTTGTTTGCACTGGAAATACATGCCGTAGTCCGATGGCTGAGGCTTTGCTTCGTCATTATGGAGAAGGTAAATTTGAAGTGCAATCTGCTGGTGTTTTCGCCTATCCTGGAAGCGATGTGTCGATACATGCAAAGGAAGCTTTAGCTGAAAAAGGAATTGTAATCGATCATGCCGCGCAGCAGGTAAACGATACTTTGGTTGATTGGGCGGATATTGTAGTAACAATGACGGAAAACCATAAGCAAATTGTACTTGGGTATTATCCGAGCGTGGAAAAGAAATTGGATACATTATATGGATTAACTGAGGGTGTAAGTAAGGATATTTCAGATCCATTTGGCGGATCGCTTTCTATTTATAAAGAAACGTTAGAAGAGATGGAAAAACTTGTACAAACTTTACTGAAAAAACATTCAGAAGGTTGATGTTTCGTGTATAATACGATATTGGAGATCACTTTGTTCCATTAAGGTAGCGAGTGTGAAATGAAGATAATTGATTGAAACTTCGGAGGGGTAAAAATGAAAGTAGTAGTAGCATCTGATCACGGCGGTATGAATATCCGTAAAGAACTTGTAAGTTTATTAGAAGAGTTAAATATTGAATATATTGATTTAGGTTGTGAATGTGAAGCTGGTTCTGTTGATTACCCTGATTTTGCGTTTCCAGCAGCAGAAATGGTCGCGAATGGTGAAGTGGATCGTGGTATTTTAGTTTGCGGGACAGGCATTGGTATGTCAATCGCAGCAAACAAAGTAAATGGTATTCGTTGTGCATTAGTTCATGATACTTTCAGTGCGAAAGCGACGAGAGAGCATAATGACACTAACATGTTAGCGATGGGCGAGCGTGTAATTGGAGCTGGTCTAGCGCGTGATATCGCGAAAATTTGGCTAACAACTGACTATGAAGGTGGCCGTCACGAAAACCGAGTAGGAAAAATTAAAACGTACGAAACAAAGTAATAGATTCTAACTATAAGTAGTATGAAATATAATTTGGTGAACCAACCTGTGAAAGGAAGAGGCGTAATGACAGAAATCGTAAAGGTAAGAGAACAGCTACAAATGTCGCTTTCTGATTTCCAAGAACAAGCCACGCTGCAAAGTGGTCAAATTTTTGTAGTGGGGTGTAGCACGAGCGAGGTGCTAGGTGAAAGAATTGGAACATCAGGAACGATGGAAGTGGCAGAGGCGATTTTTTCTGAGTTAAAACAATTTCAAGAGAGAACAGGTATTGAATTGGCGTTTCAATGTTGTGAGCATTTAAATCGTGCTTTAGTAGTTGAGAGAGATGTAGCGATGAAATATCAATTTGAAATTGTAACAGTTACGCCTGTTAGATCAGCAGGTGGTGCATTAGCGACGTATGCGTATCACAATTTTAAAGATCCGGTAGTAATTGAGTTTATTAAAGCAGATGCAGGAATGGATATCGGCGATACATTTATCGGTATGCATTTAAAGCATGTAGCTGTACCGGTTCGTACAAGTGTGAAGGAAATAGGAAGTGCGCATGTAACGATGGCGAAAACACGTGGGAAACTAATAGGTGGAGCACGTGCCGTTTATGCGGCAAATGAAGAAGCTATTCCTTGCCGTTAAACATGAAAAATTATAAAGTCTTATAACAGCTGTATATCGAAAGGTAAAAGGTATGTAGTCTGACTTTATAATAGAAGAAAGAAAAGACCAATTTTGGTCTTTTTTTTTCTTTTATGATATAGAAAGTCATGTTAGAATGTAGTTGAAAACATGAAGGTTCGAAAGAATTACAACCTGAATTTTCGTTTTTTCTGAATAAATGAGAAAAAACTATTGGGAATTGATGTAATTCGTTCAGAAAAGGGGGATTTTGGTGAATCATTTAAAACGTCAAGATGAAAAGGTATTTGCTGCAATTGAGGCAGAACTAGGAAGACAGCGTTCAAAGATCGAGTTAATTGCTTCGGAAAACTTCGTAAGTGAAGCAGTAATGGAGGCGCAGGGTTCTGTTCTAACGAATAAGTATGCTGAAGGATATCCTGGAAAACGTTACTATGGTGGTTGTGAACACGTAGACGTAGTAGAAGATATCGCACGTGATCGCGCGAAAGAAATTTTTGGCGCAGAGCATGTAAATGTTCAACCACATTCGGGTGCACAAGCGAACATGGCAGTATACTTCACGATTTTAGAGCAAGGCGATACAGTACTTGGCATGAATTTATCTCATGGTGGTCACTTAACACACGGAAGCCCTGTTAACTTCAGTGGAGTACAATATAATTTCGTAGAATATGGCGTGGATGCTGAATCTCACCGTATTAATTACGATGATGTATTAGCAAAAGCGAAAGAACATAAACCAAAATTAATCGTTGCAGGTGCAAGTGCATATCCTCGTGTTATCGATTTCAAACGATTCCGTGAGATTGCAGATGAAGTGGGAGCTTACTTAATGGTTGATATGGCACATATCGCTGGTTTAGTAGCAGCTGGTTTACATCCAAATCCAGTACCACATGCACATTTCGTTACAACAACAACACATAAAACATTACGCGGCCCACGTGGCGGTATGATTTTATGTGAAGAGAAATTTGCAAAACAAATTGATAAATCAATCTTCCCTGGTATTCAAGGTGGCCCACTTATGCATGTAATTGCTGCAAAAGCTGTTGCATTTGGTGAGACACTACAAGATGAGTTTAAAACATATGCACAAAATATCATTAATAATGCGAATCGTTTAGCTGAAGGCCTTCAAAAGGAAGGACTTACACTTGTTTCTGGTGGAACAGACAATCATTTAATCTTAATTGATGTTCGTAACTTGGAAATTACAGGTAAAGTAGCAGAGCACGTATTAGATGAAGTTGGTATTACAGTGAATAAAAATACGATTCCATTTGAAACAGCAAGCCCATTTGTAACAAGCGGTGTACGTATCGGTACAGCGGCGGTAACATCACGTGATTTCGGTTTAGAAGAAATGGATGAGATTGCAGCAATTATTGCTCATACATTAAAAAATCATGAGAATGAAGCTGAACTAGAAGAAGCGCGCAAACGTGTAGAAGCGTTAACGAGCAAATTCCCAATGTATACAAATCTATAATAGATTAAAAAAGACTGCTGAAACGTAATTGTTTTAGTAGTCTTTTTTTGTGGACATATATTGTTTTTAAAGTATGTATACAAATGATGAATAAATTTTGGCGATATAATGAAGGATACAGCTCCCATAATTGGTAAAGATACTAGATAGATTCATCGTAAAATCATGATTTTACCAAATTTGCCCTTGAATATTAGTAGCGTTTTCTTTACAATCGTAAATAGTGTAAAGAAGCGTGTAAACGCATGAATATCATCTAAAGGAGAGATTCACATGGGAAAACTGTATGTATTTGATCACCCGTTAATTCAACATAAGATTACATATATTCGCGATAAGAATACAGGTACGAAAGATTTTCGTGAATTAGTGGACGAAGTAGCAAGCTTAATGGCTTTCGAGATTACTCGTGACCTTCCACTTGAAGACATTGAAATTGAAACACCTGTAAGCAAAGCGACAACAAAAGTGATCGCTGGTAAAAAACTTGGTTTAATTCCGATTTTACGTGCAGGTTTAGGAATGGTTGATGGAATTCTGAAATTAATTCCAGCAGCAAAAGTAGGACACGTTGGTTTATACCGTGACCCTGAAACATTGCAACCGGTAGAATACTATGTGAAACTTCCAACGGATGTAGAAGAGCGTGACTTTATCGTACTAGATCCGATGCTAGCAACAGGTGGTTCTGCGGCTGAAGCAATTAATTCTCTGAAAAAGCGCGGTGCAAAGCAAATTAAATTAATGTGTATCGTAGCTGCTCCAGAAGGAGTAAAAGTAGTGCAGGAAGAGCATCCTGATGTTGATATTTATGTAGCGGCATTAGATGAGAAGTTAAATGACCATGGTTATGTAGTTCCAGGTCTTGGTGATGCTGGTGACCGTTTATTCGGAACGAAGTAAGACAACAGACGAGAGGGGGATTCCCCGCTCGTTTTTTTTTTCGCCCTCAGCGCACGGGGGAGGGGGAGATAAATATACAGGGTATATACAACATAAGTTATATACACATCACATATAATATAGAAGTCTTACGTCTCGGGGACACTATATTATGGAAGGAAAGCGCTATATCTTAAAAATATAATAGTGACAAACTTGTGAACATTTTCTTCTATTATAAAGAGAAAACTGTTAGAAATTGCATATCTCTAACCAGTATTTAGAAGGGGAACGTTTTCATTTTTGGGAGGAAATGCCTAATACTCAAATTTTTTGATTTTTTACGATTTCTCGTTGACACTGTTAATACCCTATTGTATGCTAACAACGGGGATAGATGGTAGGGCTTTCAGTGACAAAAATGCATCTATTCCGTGACGAAAATGTAAACTTTTTATTTTGTATAGAATTTATGCAGAAAAATGAGTTATTATTAACACATCGTGAATGAGGGTTACATATTGGAGGGATGAATCCTTGCAAAAAAACGATCGCAGCCATATAAAAGCGTATGCTTTAATGTCAGGAATACTTGCTCAGTTAGTTGGTTCTATTCTTATTGGAATCTTTGGTGGGCAATGGATTGATAATAAGGTTGGAACGTTTCCGTTGTTTCTTATTATAGGGTTATTACTCGGGTTAGGAACAGGGGTATACGCAATGATTCGACTCATTCAACATTACTATTCGGGAGAGCAATGATGATAGACGTACATGGACTTGTCCAAAGACAAAAGAAATATATGTACTACTTGCTTGCGCTTCTAGTGCTAGGATGGGGAATTACCTCTTACAAGGATGTATTTCTTGGGCTGATTATCGGAACGATTTTCAGTTTTCTTAGTTTGCGCATCATTGCACGTAGAACAGACAAGCTATTAGATCGCGTAACAAATGGAGAAAACGTGAAGTTTAAGGCGACAGCGGTAAGTACATATTCAAGATTCGCCACGATTGGGTTATTAATTTTATTTGCAGCCAAATATCAAGAGTTAATTGCGATGTGGGGCTTAGGTGTAGGATTGCTGACAGGATACCTTGTCATGATCATAGATTTTCTTTATTTAGAGTATACGAGCAGGGAAGAGAGGTGAATTACTAGTGGAACACGGTAAATTAGTTGAATTTCTAGGTTTAACGTTCGATTTGTCATCAGTTATGATGGTTACTGTAGCAGCAGTTATTGTTTTCTTAATCGCTGTTATCGGAACTCGCAGCTTAGCGCTTCGCCCAACCGGGATGCAAAATTTCATGGAATGGGTGTTTGACTTCGTGAAAGGGATTATCAATAGTACGATGGATTGGAAAACAGGTGGACGTTTCTTAACGCTTGGCGTTACGCTTATCATGTTTATCATCGTATCGAACTTCCTTGGTTTACCATTCATGTATTCAACAGTTGAGGCTGGCGAACATATTGCATGGTGGAGATCACCAACGTCTGATCCAGCAGTTGCATTAACATTAGCCGTGATGGTAGTTACCCTCACCCATTATTATGGAATTAAGATGAAGGGTACGAAAGAATATGTTAAAGGTTATTTCCAACCTATGAAATTCTTATTCCCATTAAAGGTTATTGAGGAGTTTGCTAACACATTAACGTTAGGTCTTCGTTTATTTGGTAACATTTACGCAGGTGAAATCTTATTAGGATTACTTGCTAAGTTAGGCGGGGCATCATTCTTAGGAGCATTAGGTGCACTTGTACCGATGTTAGCATGGATGGGATTCAGCGTATTCGTTGGTTCAATCCAGTCATTTATTTTCGTAATGTTAACGATGGTTTATATGGCTCATAAAGTAAGCCATGACCATTAATATAATTTAAGTAAGAAAAAATTTATTTTTTTATAATACAAAGGAGGACAAATTAAATGAGTTTAGGTGTAATCGCAGCTGCAATTGCAATTGGTTTATCAGCATTAGGTGCAGGTATTGGTAACGGTCTTATCGTATCACGTACAATCGAAGGTGTTGCTCGTCAACCAGAATTAAAAGGCGCACTTCAAACAATTATGTTCATCGGGGTTGCATTAGTTGAGGCACTTCCAATTATCGGTGTAGTTATTGCTTTCATCGTAATGAACAAATAAGGGAGACTCCCCTTACATAGATGGCGAAGAGTGTTTTTCCGAACTTTCTTCGCCATTGCTTTATGAACGAAACGTATGTCTTTGTTTTTCATATGATCAATTTAGATATTTTGAAGGGAGTGAATCCTTGTGCCAACTTTATTATTAGGGGCTTCCATTCCATTTGGAACGATTGCTTATACATTGTTCATTTTCTTACTTCTATTAGTAATGCTACGCAAATTCGCGTGGGGTCCTTTAATGGGAATTATGAAAGAACGTGAAGAGCATGTTACTAATGAAATCGACGCTGCAGAAAGAAGTAATGCTGAAGCGAAGAAATTAGTAGAAGAACAACGTGAAATGTTAAAACAATCGCGTGTTGAAGCACAAGAGTTAATCGAAAGAGCGAAGAAACAAGCTGTAGATCAAAAGGATGTTATTGTTGCTGCTGCGAAAGAAGAAGCAGAATCAATTAAAACATCTGCTGTACAAGAAATTCAACGCGAAAAAGAGCAAGCGATTGCTGCTTTACAAGAACAAGTTGCTTCTTTATCTGTTCATATTGCTTCTAAAGTAATTGAAAAAGAATTAAAAGAAGAAGATCAAGTGAAGTTAATTCGCGATTATATTAAAGAAGTAGGAGAAGCGCGATGAGCAATGGGATTGTAGCAAAACGTTATGCTGTCGCTCTTTTTAAAATTGCAAAAGAAAAACACGTATTAGAAATGTTTGAAGAGGAATTACGCCTTGTACAAAACGTTTTTACAAAGAACGGAGAACTACATAGCTTTTTAACGCAACCGAACATTTCAAAAGAGCAGAAGAAAACGTTTCTTGCAAACGTATTCGCATCTGTTTCTGAATCTATTTTAAATACGTTATATATTTTAATTGATAACAAGCGTATTGATATCCTACCTGAAATTGCAAATGAATATGTTGTTCTTGCTAATGAAGAACGTAACGTAGCGGATGCAACTGTATATTCTATTCGTCTTCTATCGGAAGAAGAAAAACTTAACATTGCAGAAGCATTTGCAAAAAAAACAGGAAAAGATGCAATTCGCGTGAAAAATGTTGTGGATGAAGATTTACTAGGCGGCATTAAAGTACGTATTGGAAATCGCATTTACGACGGAAGCTTACAAGGAAAATTAGCACGTATTCAGCGTGAATTAATGAAGAATAGATAGGGGTGAAGCACATGAGCATCAGAGCTGAAGAAATTAGCGCACTGATAAAGCAACAAATCGAGAACTATCAGTCTGAAATCGAAGTTAGTGATGTTGGTACAGTTATCCAAGTCGGTGACGGTATTGCGCGTGCTCATGGTCTTGATAACGTTATGGCTGGTGAACTTGTAGAGTTCTCTAACGGCGTTATGGGACTAGCACAAAACTTAGAGGAAAACAACGTAGGTATCATTATTTTAGGACCTTACACAGAAATCCGTGAAGGTGACGAAGTTCGTCGTACTGGTCGCATCATGCAAGTACCAGTAGGAAAAGAACTAATCGGTCGTGTTGTAAACCCATTAGGTCAACCAGTTGATGGTTTAGGCCCAATCAATACAACAAACACTCGTCCAATCGAAAGTCCAGCACCAGGTGTAATGGATCGTAAATCTGTTCATGAACCACTTCAAACAGGTATTAAAGCGATCGATGCTCTTGTACCAATTGGCCGTGGTCAACGTGAGTTAATCATCGGTGACCGCCAAACAGGTAAAACAGCAGTTGCACTTGATACAATCATTAACCAAAAAGATGAAGATATGATTTGTATCTATGTAGCTATCGGACAAAAAGAATCAACAGTACGTAACGTAGTAGAAACACTACGTAAGCACGGTGCATTAGATTACACAATCGTTGTAACTGCATCAGCTTCTCAACCAGCTCCATTATTATACCTAGCTGCTTATGCTGGTGTAACAATGGGTGAAGAGTTCATGTACAATGGTAAACACGTATTAGTAGTATATGATGACTTATCAAAACAAGCAGCGGCTTACCGTGAGCTTTCATTACTATTACGTCGTCCTCCAGGTCGTGAAGCATATCCAGGGGATGTATTCTACTTACATTCTCGCTTATTAGAGCGTGCAGCAAAATTAAGTGATGCAAGAGGCGGCGGTTCTTTAACTGCACTACCTTTCATCGAAACACAAGCAGGGGACGTATCAGCTTACATCCCAACAAACGTAATTTCGATTACGGATGGACAAATCTTCTTACAATCTGACCTATTCTTCTCTGGCGTACGTCCAGCGATCGATGCGGGTACTTCTGTATCTCGTGTTGGTGGATCTGCTCAGATTAAAGCAATGAGTAAAGTATCAGGTACACTTCGTCTTGACCTTGCATCTTACCGTGAGTTAGAAGCGTTCGCTCAGTTCGGTTCTGACCTTGATAAAGCAACACAAGCGAAATTAAACCGTGGTGCTCGTACAGTTGAGGTATTAAAACAAGGATTACACAAACCGTTACGTGTAGAGAAACAAGTTATCATTCTTTACGCTTTAACACGTGGATTCCTAGATGATATCCCAGTAGTAGATATCACTCGTTTCGAAGAAGAATTCCATGCTTGGTTAGATTCAAATGCAACTGACTTATTAGAAGAAATCCGCACAACTAAGAAACTTGCGGATGACGACAAGTTTGCAGCAGCAATTAACGGATTTAAAAAAGTATTCGTAGCTTCTGAATAATAAATAAAAGCGGAAGCGGCTCGTTCTGAATGTGAGGGGGATGGAGCTTCTGACGAAGAGGCGGTCTTTGCCTCGTAGGAAGAAGTGAAACCACCGAGCATTCAAGCCGCTGGAGCTAGATAAATAAAAAGTGAAGCCGACTGTGGCTTAGCTAGATCATATAAAGGCATCTCAGCTTTTGAGATTGCTGACGGTTATGTAAAGGAAAAGAGTAGGTGCACCTATTCTTTTCCTTCAATCATGAGCAAGAATATCTTGCAACGTAGATTAGAAAGAGGATTCTTACTAATCGTGCCAACTTCCGGAAAAAAGGTGGTGAAAACCTGTGGCATCTTTACGCGATATAAAAGCGAAGATTACCTCGACAAAGAAAACGAGTCAAATTACGAAAGCGATGGAGATGGTATCTGCATCTAAGTTAAACCGTGCAGAGCAAAATGCTAAATCTTTCGTTCCGTATATGGAAAAGATTCAAGAAGTAGTAGCGAGCATTGCGCAAGGAAGTAAAGGAATTAATCATCCAATGCTAAATGCGCGTCCTGTAAAGCGTACAGGATACATCGTTATTACATCTGATCGCGGACTAGCAGGTGGTTATAACAGTAACGTATTACGTACAGTAAGTAACGTAGTTCGTGAACGTCATAATATGGATTCAAACCAATATTCAATTATTGTGCTTGGACGACTAGGACGTGATTATTTAAAACGTCGCGGCTTTAACATCATTGATGAAGTAGTTGGATTATCTGACCACCCATCATTTACTGATATTAAAGATCTTGCTTCTCGAGCAATTGCGATGTTCGCAGACGGTGCTTATGATGAGCTGTACATTTACTACAATCATTATGTAAGTAAAATTTCACAAGAAGTAACGGAAAATAAAATTTTACCGCTTACGGATGTGGCGTCTAATAAACCGACGACAGCTTATGAATTCGAACCTTCTGAAGAAGAAATTTTAAAAGTATTATTGCCACAATACGCAGAAAGCTTAGTGTACGGTGCATTACTAGACGGTAAAGCAAGTGAGCACGCGGCGCGTATGACAGCAATGAAGAGTGCTACAGACAACGCAATGGAAGTTATCGATTCACTTACACTTTCATTCAACCGTGCGCGTCAAGCAGCGATTACGCAAGAAATTACGGAAATCGTTGGTGGAGCAGCAGCGTTAGAATAGTAATAAAAAATTAAAAGCCGACTTCTCTTAGAAAGCTGGCTAATTAAAAGAAAGCTAGGAGGGAACCCGATGAATAAAGGGCGCGTTACGCAAATCATGGGTCCGGTTGTAGACGTTAAGTTTGATGGCGGAAAGCTACCAGCAATCTACAACGCCCTTACGGTAAAACAAAGCAACGAAAACGGAGCAAGCATCAACTTAACATTTGAAGTTGCACTTCATTTAGGTGATGACACAGTTCGTACAGTTGCGATGTCTTCCACAGATGGACTTGTTCGTGGCACAGAAGTAGAAGATACTGGTAAAGCAATCTCTGTACCAGTTGGTGATGTAACACTTGGTCGCGTATTCAACGTATTAGGTGATGCAATTGACTTAGATGGTGATGTTCCTGCGGATGTACGTCGTGATCCAATTCACCGTCAAGCACCTGCATTCGAAGAACTATCTACAAGAATAGAAATTCTTGAAACTGGTATTAAAGTAGTAGATTTACTTGCTCCTTACATTAAGGGTGGTAAGATCGGTCTATTCGGTGGTGCCGGTGTAGGTAAAACGGTATTAATTCAGGAATTAATTAACAACATCGCACAAGAGCACGGTGGTATCTCTGTATTCGCTGGTGTAGGTGAGCGTACTCGTGAGGGTAATGACTTATACCACGAAATGAGCGATTCTGGCGTAATTAAGAAAACTGCGATGGTATTTGGACAAATGAACGAGCCACCTGGAGCACGTCAACGTGTTGCATTAACAGGTTTAACAATGGCTGAACATTTCCGTGATGAGCAAGGACAAGACGTACTATTGTTCATCGATAACATCTTCCGTTTCACGCAAGCAGGTTCTGAAGTATCTGCCCTTCTTGGTCGTATGCCATCTGCGGTAGGTTACCAACCAACACTTGCAACAGAAATGGGTCAATTACAAGAGCGTATTACATCTACAAATAAAGGGTCTATCACGTCTATCCAAGCGGTATACGTACCAGCCGATGACTATACTGACCCAGCACCAGCTACAACGTTCGCTCACTTAGATGCAACAACAAACTTAGAGCGTCGTTTAACACAAATGGGTATTTACCCAGCCGTAGATCCATTAGCATCTACGTCTCGTGCACTTTCTCCAGAAATCGTAGGAGAAGAGCATTATGAAGTAGCTCGTCAAGTACAGCAAACTTTACAGCGTTATAAAGAGCTTCAAGATATCATCGCTATCTTAGGTATGGATGAGTTATCTGAAGAAGATAAGTTAGTTGTGCATCGTGCTCGTCGTATTCAATTCTTCTTATCTCAAAACTTCCACGTAGCTGAGCAGTTCACAGGTCAAAAAGGTTCTTACGTACCTGTGAAAAATACAGTTAGTGGCTTCAAAGAAATTCTAGAAGGAAAATATGATGACCTTCCAGAAGATGCATTCCGTCTTGTTGGTAGCATTGAAGAAGTTATTGAAAACGCGAAGAAAATGATGGCGTAAGGCCTTAGGAGGGACGAATTATGAAGACATTTCCAGTCAGTATTGTAACTCCTGATGGACCGGTTTACGAAAAAGAAGTAGAAATGGTAAGCGTAAAAGCAGAGAGTGGGGAAATGGGGATCTTACCAGGTCACATTCCAACTGTTGCACCGTTAAAAATTAGTGCAGTTCGTCTGAAAAATGGTGGGCACACTGATTATGTAGCAGTAAGCGGTGGCTTTATCGAAGTTCGTCCAGATAAAGTAACTGTATTATCATCATCTGCTGAAGAAGCAAACCATATCGATATCCATCGTGCAAATGAATCGAAACGTCGCGCTGAGCAACGTATGCAAGATAAACAAGCACATGTTGACTTTAGACGTGCAGAAATGGCCTTGCAGCGTGCTGTGAACCGTTTAAACGTTTCTGATATGAAGTAAAAAAATCCGTAAGGGCTCTGACCCTTACGGATTTTTTGTTATGGATATAAATTAAAAGAGGAAAAAAAACGCCTCTTTTTTAGGTAGGAGAGAGCATCCAGCCATGCATAGAAGCGGTCAGAGCCTTTTTCTGTCCCATGCCAAGTGAAAATCGAGAAATAAAAAGAACTGCAGGTTATCTCTTTGTTATATAGCTATAAATTTAGATGGGGAAAAAAACGCCTCTTTTTAGATAGTAGAGAGCATCTAGCCATGCATAGCTGTGTTTTATTTAAATGTCGAAACTGAAACTCAATTTAATAGATGGAATAGACTAACAAAATTGGTATAATTATATTGTTGTTTGTATAAGTAGAGAATATATAACAATTTATATTTCATAAAGGAGATGAACAAATGATCGGTGAAATGAAACGAGAAGCATTGTACTCTTTAAAGGGAAAATGGGGACTAGGTGTTGGATCAACGATTTTACATATTATTTTAAGTTATGTTGTTTCAATGGCTGCAATGCTTATACTTTTAATTCCAGGAATTATTATATTTTTCTTAGTTGTTGGTTTAGCGGGTTCAATTGAAGAGGAAGCAATATCAGTCGGGGCAGGTATTACATTTGGAATTTTTTATTGCATAATGATCATTTTGAGTAATGCATCTTATGGTATTACATCATACGGTTATACGAATGTGTTGCTACAAATTAGTAAACGAGAAGATGCTAGAGTAGATTATTTATTTGAAGGATTTCGTGGCTTTAAAAGAATGATGAAAACAATGTGGGCTATGCTTGCGATTTTGTTATATACAGGTACGTGGATTCCGATGTTGTTACTAGGTGTATTCGCGTTTTTTGGTGAGGAAGGGAATGTATCATTAACGATTGCTTTCTTTGTACTATTAGCTATTTCGATTGTTGTAATGATTGTGATGTATTTTTCTTATGCGATGACGTATTATGTTATGATTGAAAATCCAGATTATAGCGTTTCACAGGCGATGAAGGAAAGTAAAAACCTTATGAAGGGACATAAATTAGACTTATTTCTTCTATGGCTTAGCTTCATAGGATGGGCTATTTTAGCGATTTTTACTCTTGGAATAGGGTTTCTTTGGCTTAGTCCATATGTAGGTACTACGACAGCACATTTTTATCGCTATATTGCAAAAGATGAATTGCAGTAGGGACGTGCTATACTAATAGAAGGAAACATTTCGACTATTATCATCGTACACAAAGATAGATTTGTTCATTTTGAATAAGATTGGTTTGAACAGTTTCTTAATAAAATGGGAGTGGAAATCCTTGTTGTTCATAATGAAAAATTATCTTCACAAGAAGAACTTGTTCAAGATTTGCTATCTATCATTCATGTATGTAGTTGTAGGATATATGGATTGAGAAAATACAAAAAGCAAATGTCGGAGGATAAAGAGGTATGAGAAGAGCCTATTTGATAGAGATGAAACCGACAAATGAACAAATAACCAAGATCAATCAAATGATTGGAGTGTGTAGGTATGTTTACAATCTGTATCTCTCTAAAAACAAAGAGATGTATGAATCTGAGGGAAAGTTTCTAAGTGGATATGACTTTTCTAAATGGTTAAACAATGTCTATACAAAAGAATGTGATCAATGGATTAAAGAGGTATCTAGTAAAGCGGTAAAACAGGCAATTATGAATGGAGATAAGGCTTTTAAGAGATTTTTTAAGGGCTTATCTGGATTTCCTCGTTACAAGAAAAAGAAGAATCAAGATGTGAAGTGCTATTTTCCTAAAAACAACAAAACAGATTGGACAATAGAAAGACATAGAGTAAAGATTCCAACGATTGGTTGGATGAGAGTAAAAGAATATGGTTATATCCCCAAAAAAGGGATTGTAAAAAGTGGAACTATATTTACCCGAGCAGGGAGATATTTTGTATCTGTGCTTTGTGAATTGGAAGAAAGAGCAACAAAGCCAACACTTAATCAAACAGGTCTAGGTATTGATTTAGGGGTGAAGGATTTCGCTATACATAGCGATCGTATCGTTCATGAAAACATCAACAAAACAATAAAAGTAAAAAAGATAGAAAAACGGTTAAAACGTGTACAACGCTCTTTATCGCGTAAATTTGAAAATACAAAAAAGCGAGGTGAACAATCTGTTACTAACAAAAGAGCGAATATAGATAAAAACATTCTTAGGTTGCAAAAACTACATGCTCGATTAGCAAATATTCGACTAGAGTATGTAAAGTCTATTGTAAATGATGTGGTGAAAACCAAGCCGACGTTTATTACAGTAGAAGATTTGAATGTAAAAGGCATGATGAAGAATAAACATCTATCTAAAGCAGTTGCTGGGCAATGTTTTTATACATTTAAAATATGGCTATTGACTAAATGTGAGGAATATGGAATTGAACTACGTCAGGTAGACAGGTTCTATTCATCGTCAAAGTTATGTTCATGTTGCGGTCAAAAGAAAGTGGATTTAAAGCTATCTGACCGCGTATATACATGTGAATGTGGAAATGTAATGGATAGAGATTTGAACGCATCAATCAACCTTTTACAAGCGAAAGAATATACAATACTAACGTAAATAGATTGTATGTATGTACAGTGGGCTACATCGGAATTTACGCCTGTGGAGTGTTATAGCAAACTGTAGTAGCGAGTGATTGGCGAGACAGGACACGTAGAAGCAGGAATACTCTAAGAATATACATTTATCTATATTTTTAGTAGCAGGTTAAGTATGATTAGTGATTTAAAAGGAGAAGCGCTAGATTCACTGGAAGGGAAATGGGGATTAGGTGTAGGGGCTACATTACTTATTTGGATTCTTACGTCAGCTTTTAGTGTTAGTATTAAATTTATTTTTTCGCAAGTATGGAACTGGGGAGAATGGAATAGTTCGCTTTCGATAGAGATTATTACAATTTTTATAGTGGGTCCATTAACGCTAGGTGGCTATTGTTTAGCGCTACATATAATTCGGGAAAAAGAAGTTCGTATTGGGCATCTATTCAGCTGGTTTACAGAAGGTACAAAGTTTCTAAAGTCATTTTTAGTATATATACTAGTAAATGTTTATATTTTTTTATGGTTCTTGCTTTTTATTATTCCAGGCATTATTAAATCATTTTCTTATGCGATGACGTATTATGTTTTAAATGATCATCCTGAGTACTCATTGAACCAAGCTATTACAGAAAGCCGTCATATGATGGCTGGACATAAAATGGAGTATTTCATTTTATGTTTAAGTTTTATTGGTTGGTTTATATTAAGCGTGATTACATTAGGAATTGGATTCTTATGGTTAACTCCATATTTTTATACAACAAAAGCAGCTTTTTACGAAGAGATTGCAGAAGAATATTACGAAAAAAGAATTCCGACACTTTAAAAAACACCCAGTGTGAACTATTGGTTCATACTGGGTGTTTTTTGTAGGAATTTTATAAACTGTTTACTTGTTAGAGGTTTACTGAAATAGTAACCTTGCATGTATTTACAGTTGTTTTTTTGCAGAAACTTAAGCTGTTTTTCTGTTTCAATTCCTTCAGCAACGACAGAGAGATTTAAAGTGTTTGCAAGGGAAAAGATAGTGGAAACGATGGCTCTTTCTTCAGGCCGATGATCGGCTAGTTGTGTAAATTCTTTTGGTACTTTTAATGTATCGATAGGGAAAATTGATAAATAAGCAAGAGAAGAGTAGCCGGTACCGAAGTCATCAATGGACGTTTGAATACCATATTCTTTTAATTGCTTTAGTCTCGATAATGTTTCTTTTTCATCAATCATCGCAATTCGTTCTGTTAGTTCAAGTGTTACATCTTTCGGGTCAATCTTAACGTCCTTTAGTATTCGTGAAATATTTTCGATTAATTGATTTTGTTGAAATTCTTTCGCTGATAAATTGACACTCATTTTTAAGTTTGTGTATCCAAAACTTTGCCATATTTTTAGTTGAAGACAAGATTCTCGTAGCACCCAATGTCCAAGTGGGATGACCTGCGGAGTCTCTTCCACAATTGGAATGAACTCACATGGTGAAATGTCACCTAGGAGCGGGTGTTTCCAACGTATTAATGCTTCAGCACCGATGATTTTATTCGTTGAAATGTCAACTTGTGGTTGATAGACGAGAAAGAATTCTTTATTTACTAAAGCAAGTGGTAAATCTTTTTCAATTCGAGCTTTTCGCTCCATTTTTTTATATAACTCTTTCGTATAAAGTGAGCTACCATTCTTTCCTTTATTTTTGGTTTCGTACATGGCCATATCAGCATGTTGTAAAATAGATAACGGATCTTCGCCTGCTTCTGGGTATATTGCAATCCCGATACTTGGCGAGATTTGTAAATGTTGATTTTCAATTTCGAATGGCTCATTCATAGATAGTACAATCATATCAGCTATTTTTTGTACATCTCTATCTTCTTTATAACCTTCTATAAGAATTGTGAATTCATCCCCAGCTAACCGAGCAAGTTTCATATTTGACGTCGATATTCGTTCTAGTCTTTTTGCTACAGCAATTAAAAGAAGATCTCCTACCCGGTGACCGAGAGTATCGTTAATAACTTTAAAACGGTCTAAATCGAGAAACATAACAGCAAAAGGTCTTTTTGATATTTTTGCTCGTGCAATTGCCTTTTCTAACTGTTGATGAAATGAACGGCGATTTGCAAGTTCCGTTAAAGTATCATGATATGCTAGGAAATTAATTTGCTCTTGTTGCTGCTTGCTTTCTGTAATATCTTTAATCATTAAATAGGCCCCAGAAATATGTTCCTTTAAAAAGATGGGAACGGCTGTAACATGCAAGTAGTAAATATCTCTATTTTTATGATATGCCCGTATTTCTAAAGAAATAGATTTCCCTTTTCTCACGTGATGAAAGGCAGTAAT
The DNA here is from genome assembly GCF_002976445.1 of Bacillus sp. MYb56. NCBI lineage: Bacteria > Bacillati > Bacillota > Bacilli > Caryophanales > Bacillaceae > Bacillus > Bacillus sp. MYb56. The sequence goes on along the minus strand of NZ_PCOH01000011.1, from coordinate 94,343 downwards.
GATTTCTTCTAAATCTTCTTCATACATAAGTGAATAGTATGGTTGGTTTAATAATTCATTCGTTTGATAACCGAGTAAAGTAGTTCCAGCGTTGTTCACATTGAGAAAATTACCGTACAAATCTAATGTGAAAATTGGATCTGGATGATGCTCGTATAAAGATTTAAACATTTGTTGGTTATGATATAACTCATTTTTTTGTTCTACTAAATCTTCTGTACGTAGTTCGATTTGTTTCTCGAGTTCTAAGCTGAATTGCATTTGTGCTAGCAATAATATTTTATTTTGTCTTCGAACTAACATATGGCGTATGAGAACGAAGGCGAAGGTTACCATAAGCCCAATTATTACGATAGGTGCAAAAACATTTTCGACCAATATAAAAACAATAAGCATCACTACAGAAATATACGGTAATGATAATCGGATTGATTCACCCAATCGAGGTGTTAGTAATACTTGTTCTTGTTTTTCAGGCTCTTTTGTGTGAAGTATACAAGCGATTGCTACTAATACTAAGGTTACTTGATATAATGGAGCAACTGTGAACATAGAGTGCTCGGGCTGGAAATATTTTATATAAGCATAAATAGCATCCGTAGTAGCATACAAAATTAAAGCACTGCCAAGAAGAGCGCCAACTTGTTTTGGTAGTAAGAATAATGGTCTGAATAAAAGGTTGATTCCTATTAAAAGAAAGAGTAAATCAGCCATTGGATACGTGAGTTGAACAAACATGTCGATATATGATGTTGTAAAAATATGAATGGTTCTTTCAATAAGCAAATAGTAGCTTAAAGTAAATTGAGCCGTAACAATAATACAAATATCACATATCGTAAAAAGCTGTTCCAATAAGTTTCGGCCATAAATAATTTCATATAGAAAGGCAAATGCAAAGCTAACTAAAAATAATAAGTAAAAAAAGTCTGATGGATCAACGAATGTATAGTAGTCATGCAAAATTAAGCGTTGATAAGCAACTATTATATCACCGATGAAATAAGAGAAGGTTCCAATAGTTAATATTATCCAAAATAAACGTGCTAATCCTTGTTTTACATTTGAAAAGTAAAATATATAACTGCAAATTGTAATATCAATTAATATGGTACTTATTCCAGTCAAAATTTGAAATGGAAGTGCGTATTCATATAAAAAGGGCATTGATACGTAATGAATAGTTATATACAACAATGAAATGCTTATAAGAATACTTACATGTGTTTGTTTTTTCATTTATATCACCCACTGTATATACATAAGAACCACCTTTTTGTAGTTTATGTTTTTTATGATTGCTTGAAAACATATAGAATTTCTATATTTATTTTACACATTTATAATGAGTTGTAAAAATAGATTTGCTCAGCAAGTATTAATTGTTGTTTCTGTTCCCAATATATCGACATAGGAATTTGAAGTTTGCTATAATGAATTAAATAGTTGCATTATTTAGAAAAATTTAAAAATAATAAATAATGCAAGTAAGACATATTGTTTACTATGTGAACTTGTTCTTAATTCAGGGGGGAGGGTTTCACAATGGCAAGTGTATATGAAAATAGTTATATGATCGTTTTGATTTTCTTGCTATTAGGTATATTGCTGCCGGTAGTGGCTCTTACATTAGGGAAAATGCTGCGTCCAAACAAACCGAGTGCAGCGAAAGCGACGACGTATGAGAGTGGAATTGAGCCTTTTCATGATGCAAATATTCGGTTTCATGCTCGTTATTACATTTTCGCTTTATTGTTCGTCATCTTTGATGTAGAAACTTTATTTTTATACCCATGGGCTGTTGCATATGACAAGCTTGGTTTATTTGCACTGATTGAAATGCTCATTTTTGTTGTGATGTTGCTAGTTGGATTAGCGTATGCTTGGAAAAAGAAGGTGTTACAATGGTTATAAATTTTGAGGAATTACACCCACAGGAGCGAGCGGAATTAGAAAGAAATATCTTTTTTTCTACATTGGAACAGTTGAAGGGATGGGCGCGGAGCAACTCTTTATGGCCGATGACATTTGGACTGGCATGCTGTGCGATTGAAATGATGGGAGTAGGCTCATCACATTACGATTTAGATCGATTTGGGTCATTTTTTCGGACTTCACCAAGACAATCGGACGTCATGATTGTGTCAGGAACGGTAACGAAGAAAATGGCACCTATTGTTCGGCGCCTATATGATCAAATGCCTGAACCGAAGTGGGTAATTGCGATGGGATCTTGTGCAACGGCCGGTGGTCCGTATGTGAATTCGTATGCTGTTGTGAAAGGTGTAGATCAAATTGTACCAGTTGATGTGTATATTCCTGGATGCCCTCCAAATCCTGCTGCTTTAATTTATGGAATTAATAAATTAAAAGAAAAAATTCGTTACGAGGCGAGGACCGGGAAGCAGGTGACGAATAAATGAGTGATCCAAATAAAGACTTAGAAAGTATGAAAAGAGAAGCAGCCCGTCATGCGAAAGAGGAAGCGCGAAAACGTCTTGCTGCGAAACATGGGGCGGAAATGTCTAAACTTGAAGGAGAACATCGAGAAAAAGAGAAAGCGCTACCAAAAGATAAAGGGATTAATGTAGAAGAAGCGAAGGCAAAGGCCGCAGCAGCTGCAAAAGCAAAAGCGGCGGCATTAGCGAAGCAAAAGCGAGAAGGATCAGAAGAAGTAACGGACGAGGAAAAAGTTAAAGCAAAGGCGAAAGCCGCAGCAGCTGCAAAAGCAAAAGCAGCGGTATTAGCGAAGCAAAAGCGAGAAGGATCAGAAGAAGTAACGGACGAAGAAAAAGCCAAAGCGAAGGCAAAGGCCGCAGCAGCCGCAAAAGCAAAAGCAACGGCATTAGCGAAGCAGAAGCGAGAAGGATCAGAAGAAGTAACGGACGAAGAAAAAGCCAAAGCGAAGGCCGTAGCAGCTGCAAAAGCCAAAGCAGCAGCGTTAGCGAAGCAGAAAGCCTCACAAGGTGAGGGGGATTCTGGAGATGAGAAAGCAAAGGCAATTGCAGCCGCGAAAGCGAAAGCCGCTGCTGCGGCAAGGGCAAAGGGATCTGTAAATAAGATAGAAGACGAACTGCAGCAGGAAGAACCATCAGTTAACCAACCATATTTAAATCGCTATGTGGAGGTTGTTAAGGAGAGGTTAGGAGAATATGCATTAGTAGATTCCTATATTAATAAGCTTTCAAAAGATGTTCCAACGCTTGTGGCGGAGCCTTCGAAATATTATGAAGTGATGGAATTGCTAAGATTCCATGAAGGACTTGCTTTTGATTATATGTCAGAGCTACATGCGACAGATTTTGTGACACATATGGAAGTATACGTTCATTTATTTTCATATGGAAAGAAACAGTCAGTAGCAGTGAAGGTAAAGCTCGATAGGGAAGCGCCGCAAGTAAAATCGGTGACGCCGCTTTGGAAAGGGGCAGATTGGCCGGAGCGTGAAACGTATGATTTGCTCGGTATTGTATTTGAAGGTCATCCTAATTTATCTCGCATTTTAATGCCGGATGATTGGGTGGGGTATCCGCTTAGGAAGGATTATGAACCGTATGATGTGGAGGTGTAGCTTGTGATCCGTACGGAAGAGATGCTCTTAAATGTAGGGCCGCAGCATCCGAGTACACATGGTGTGTTTCGGCTTGTAATTAAGATTGACGGGGAAATTATTAAAGAGGCTACACCGGTTATCGGATATTTGCATCGCGGAACAGAAAAGATTGCTGAGAGCTTGCAATATACACAAATTATCCCGTATACAGATCGAATGGACTATTTATCAGCAATGACGAATAATTACGTCCTTTGCCACGCTGTAGAGACGATGATGGATCTTGAGATTCCAGAGCGTGCTGAATATTTACGGGTGCTTGCGATGGAGCTTGGGAGGGTTGCGAGCCATCTCGTCTGGTGGGGAACGAACCTGCTTGATATAGGAGCGGTTAGTCCATTTTTATATGCCTTCCGTGAACGAGAGATGATTATAAATTTATTAAGTGAATTGTGCGGTGCAAGGCTTACTTTCAACTATATGAGAGTCGGCGGTGTGAAGTGGGATGCGCCAGACGGCTGGATTGAAAAGGTGAAAGAGTTTGTTCCGTATATGAGAGAGCAGTTGGAAGGGTATCACGACCTTGTTAGCGGAAATGAAATTTTCTTAAATCGTGTGAAAGGCGTTGGCGTATATAGCGCGGAAGAGGCGATCTCGTATTCTTTAAGCGGCGCAAATTTACGGTGCACGGGAGTCCACTGGGATCTTCGCAAAGATGAGCCGTATTCTATTTATGATCGTTTTGACTTTGATATTCCTGTTGGGAGCACGGGAGATGCTTGGGACCGCTACGTTTGCCGGATGAAGGAAATTGAGGAGTCATTAAAAATTATTGAGCAAGCAGCCGAGCAGTTCCCGAAAGACGGCGCTGTGCTGGCGAAAGTGCCGAAAATTATTAAAGCACCGAAGGGAGAAGCGTTCGTCCGTATAGAGTCACCGCGGGGAGAGATTGGCTGTTATATTGCTAGTGATGGAAAGAAAGAGCCGTACCGCTTGAAATTTCGCAGACCGTCTTTTTATAATTTGCAAATCTTACCGAAGTTATTGAAAGGTGAAAACATCGCCAATTTAATTACGATTTTAGGTGGGGTTGATATTGTACTTGGGGAGGTTGACGGCTAATGATTGAGACGCTCTTACAATCACCTTCAAGCTGGACGAATTTCTTCATTTTTTTCGGGTTAGCGGTGCTTCTATTATTTGCAGTCCTTGGCTTCGTTACATACGGTATTTTGGCAGAACGGAAAGTGATGGGATTTATGCAAGGACGGATTGGACCAAACCAAGTTGGGGGCCGGTTCGGTTTACTCCAAACGGTAGCTGATGTTTTGAAATTATTATTAAAAGAAGATAGTATTCCGAAAGCTGCAGATAAACCGTTGTTTATATTAGCTCCTGTTATTGCATTCGCACCAGCATTTATGGTGCTTGCGGTTATCCCGTTTACTGATAAATTTCAGTTTGCGGATATTGGCGTAGGATTGCTGTATTACATTGCTGTCTCTGGGATTACGACGATCGGCGTCGTAACTGGGGGATGGGCATCAAATAATAAATATTCCCTTTTAGGAGGGATGCGTGCGGCAGCGCAAATGATTTCTTATGAGATTCCACTTGTGATGAGTGTAATTGGCGTCGTTTTGTTAGCTGGTAGTCTTAACTTGAATGAAATTGTAGCGGCGCAGGAAAAGGTATGGTACATTTTCGCACAGCCAATCGGTTTCGTCATTTTCTTAATCGCGGCAGTTGCAGAGTTAAATAGGACACCGTTTGATTTACCCGAAGCGGAGTCAGAACTTGTTTCAGGATACCATACGGAATACTCAGGTTTTCGCTGGGCGTTTTTCATGCTTTCAGAGTATGTGTATTTCTTCGGGATGTCATCTTTAATTACAGTACTCTTTTTAGGAGGCTGGAATCCAGTTATGTTCCTTGGGTTTATTCCAGGAGCCGTATGGTTTGCTTTGAAATTCAGCAGTGTGGTCTTTCTATTGATTTGGTTCCGCGTTACGTTCCCGCGCATAAGAGGTGACCAGTTAATGGAGTTTGGCTGGAAAGTATTATTACCAATCGCACTTGCAAATATTTTCTTAACGGCATTGATTAAGGAGCTATTCTTCTAATCTATAAAGGGGGTGCCAGTAAGAGATGAAAGGACTATTTAAAGGGTTAAAATATACGCTTAGTAATTTGAGTAAGAAAAAGGTGACGTATGATTATCCAAATCAACCGTTGCCATTACCAGACCGATTTCGAGGTATTCAAAAGTTTTATCCAGAGAAATGTATTGTTTGTAATCAGTGTTCCAATATTTGTCCGACAGATTGCATTCAATTAACAGGAAAAAAACATCCTGATCCTACGAAAAAAGGGAAAATTATCGACACGTATGATATTAATTTTGAAATTTGTATTCTTTGCGATTTATGTACAGAAGTTTGCCCGACAGAGGCGATCGTAATGACAAATAACTTTGAACTTGCAGAGTATTCACGTGATGATTTATTTAAAAATTTGCAGTGGCTTGACGAGAACGACGAGAACATCAGGAAGGAGAATAAAGCATGAACGGCGAGTTTGTAGCTTTCTTTATATTATCCTTGTCTGCGATTATCGGCGGCGTTCTTATGCTGAATTTAACGAAAGTAATGCATATGATGCTGGCCCTTGTGCTTACGTTTCTTAGCATTGCGGGTTTGTACTTTCTCTTATCAGCCGAATTTATCGGAGTGGCACAAATTTTACTTTACTCTGGTGCAATCACTATTATTATGATTTTTGGCATTATGTTAACGAAACATAACGCGGAAAATGAATCGCGCCTTACTCTTCGAAAATGGATTATCTTCTTTGCGGTTGTAGCATTTGGAGCAGTTATGTATTTCGCTGTTAATAGTATCGATTTTTCAAATCAAAGCACACAAGGAAGTTTACCTCTCCATGAAAATAACACACTTCAAATCGGTACACTTCTCTATTCAAAATATATTATTCCATTCGAATTAACCTCAGTTATTTTACTTGTAGCACTTGTAGGAGCGATTATCCTTGCGAAGAAGGATGAGGGAGAGGAGGATTCCCATGAGTAGCGTTCCGGCTTCTGCGTATTTAACACTTGCGATTATTTTGTTTTGCATCGGCTTATTTGGAGCTTTAACAAAGCGAAATACAGTAATTGTACTAGTTTGTATCGAATTGATGTTAAACGCCGCCAATTTAAATCTAGTAGCGTTTAGTAAATTAGGCTTGTTTCCGAATTTAACAGGACAAATTTTTTCGCTGTTTACGATGTCTGTAGCGGCATCGGAGGCAGCGGTAGGTCTTGCAATTTTGATTGCTTTGTACCGTAATCGCCCGACAGTTCATGTAGATGAGATGGATACGCTCAAAGGATAGCATTGTGACCGAAAAGGGGGAAGGAAACAATGATCGATTATGCATGGCTCATACCGCTTTTCCCGCTTGTTTCGTTTTTGTTACTTATTGTGTTCGGGAAGAAAATTAGAGAGGGAAGTAGTGTACTAGGTATTTTCTTTACCTTTCTCTCCTTTATATCCGCGGTAGTGGTACTAATAGAACGGTTTTCATCCGAGGCAGTGAAGCATAAGTGGGTATGGCTTAGGGTAGGAGATATAGATATATCATTTGGTTTTGAAGTTACCGCATTAGGGGCTTTAATGTTGTTTATCGTTACGCTTGTGAGTTTTCTTGTACATGTGTACTCAAAAGGTTATATGAAAGGTGACACCAGATTACCAACCTTTTATGCATATTTAGGGCTCTTTACCTTTGCGATGCTTGGGCTAGTTATATCGACGAATTTATTACAGCTTTATATATTTTGGGAGTTAGTCGGCCTTGGTTCGTTTTTACTTATCGGTTTTTATTTCTTTAAAGAAGAAGCGAAGGCTGCTGCGAAAAAGGCTTTTATTATGACACGCATTGGGGATGTTGGGCTATTTATTGGGATGATATTAATTTTTTGGCACGCAGGTAGTTTTGAATATGACGCGATTTTTAAAGCGATTCATACGGGTGACCTCTCTCCTTCTATGATTACAATAACGGCGATATTAATTTTTATCGGTGCGATGGGGAAATCGGGTCAGTTCCCGCTTCATACATGGTTGCCAGATGCAATGGAAGGACCGACGCCTGTTTCGGCGCTTATTCATGCGGCAACGATGGTTGCAGCCGGCGTATATTTAGTAGCGACGATGTTCCCGCTATTTTCAGCAAGTGCGGTAGCGATGCAAACTGTGGCAATCGTTGGGGCTTTCACCGCAATCTTTGCGGCCTCTATCGGTCTAGTGCAAACTGATATTAAGAGGGTTCTTGCTTACTCTACAGTTAGTCAGCTCGGGTATATGATGCTTGCGCTAGGCTCGGCTGGTTATGTAGCTGGTATCTTTCACTTAACGACACACGCCTTTTTTAAAGCATTATTGTTCCTGGCAGCAGGAAGTGTAATTCATGCAGTCCATACGCAAAACATTAATAAAATGGGCGGTTTACAGAAAAAGATGAAATTAACCGGTGCACTATTTTTAATAGGCACACTTGCAATTAGTGGTGTTCCTCTGCTTTCCGGATTTTTTAGTAAAGATGAAATTTTAGCGGCGGCTTGGATGAATGGCAATTACTTTCTATTCGTTTTAGCAGTAATTGCGGCATTTCTAACAGCATTTTATATGTTCCGTCTATATTTTCTTGTCTTTACGGGGGAAACGAAGACGAAGGAAGAGGTGCATGAATCACCTCGCACCATGACGTATCCGATGATTGTCCTTGGTGTTCTTGCGGTAGTGGCAGGTTATATAAATACACCGTGGTTCGGAACGTTTCTTGGGGATTGGCTTACGAAAGATATAGGATTCCAGGTGAAGGAAGTGCATGGACCTGTTTGGATTATGGTTGTTGCGACGCTCGTTTCATTTGCGGGAATTGCCCTCGCATATTTCATATATGGCAAGAAATCTATCTCTAGAGATTGGGCCGGCGGAGAAGCGACGTCTTTTTATAACCTTTTGAAAGAAAAATATTATGTGGATGAACTATACAATGCGACGGTGCTTCCTATTACGAAAGGAATCGCTCATGTGCTTCGCTTATTTGAAGTATACGTTGTAGAAGGAATCGCAGTTTTAATTGCTGGACTCGTTAAAGGTATGAGTGGACTAGGATCGCGGCTTCAAAACGGGAATGTACAAGTGTATGGAACTGTAACAGCAGTTTCGCTCGCAGTGCTCCTAATTATTTTGTTATATACGGGAGGGGATTTACGGTGAATGGATTGCTATTAACGTTCTTCATTTTTTCCCCGCTTTTAGGAATTCTCTTGCTTTTATTAACGCCGAAACGAGAATCGCGTACAGTGCAGGCGCTTGGTTTATTCGGAACGGCGCTTCCATTTGGAATTGCTATCGTCCTTGCTTGTACATACGCTTCAGGAAAGAGCTTATCGATATTTGATGAAAAAGTGAAATGGATTAAATTTGGGGATTTCACAGCAGTGGACAAAAGGTGGTTTTCAATTTATTACGAGCTCGGCATTGATGGTTTATCGCTTATAATGATGGTGCTCACAGCCCTTCTAGCGATGCTTGCAGCTATTGCGGCATTTTCTATTAAAAGAAATTTGAAAGCATTCTACATGCTGTTACTCATGTTAGAAATAGGTATGCTCGGTGTCTTCGCTGCTCAAAATTTAATGTTGTTCTTCATGTTCTTTGAGATTACGTTGCCACCAATGTTTTTATTAATTGGCAAGTGGGGGAAATTGTCGAGTGAAAAGGCTGCATATAGTTATTTAATATATAACGGTATTGGATCAGCTATTTTACTTATCGTTTTCTCGGTTTTATTTGCGAAAACAGGTACAACAAATATTGCGGAGCTTAAAGAAATATTAACGAGTGTAGGTGCTGGGGGAGGAATGGCCGTCTCAAGTAGCGTACAGTTCGGCTTGTTTCTTGCCATAATGATTGCTTTTGCGATTAAACTCCCTGTTTTCCCTTTGCATCGCTGGATGGTCAATGTACACATAGAAGCGCATCCTGCTGTAGTTATGCTTCACGCGGGGGTTTTGCTGAAGATTGGCGCGTACGGTATTGTTCGCTTCGGGAAAGGATTATTCCCAGAATATTTTCGTGATTTTGCAACGCTAATTGCGATTTTAGGGGTAATTAATTTATTGTATGGGGCCTTTCTAGCACTCATCCAAACGGACTTTAGAAAGGTACTTGCTTACTCTAGTATTTCGCATATGGGCATTGTATTAATGGGGCTTGCGGCGTTAAATGCACCAGGTACACAAGGGGCATTGTTCCAAGTTGTGTCTCACGGTTTAATTGCGGCCTTACTCTTCTTCTTGCTTGGCATTATTGAAGAGCGTTTCGGGACTTCGGATATTACAGCACTTGGTGGACTTGCAAAAAGTGTTCCGGTGCTTAGCGGTTTCTTCCTAGCGGGCGGTATGGCATCGCTTGGAATGCCAGGGATGTCCGGATTTATTAGCGAATTCCTTGCCTTTCTCGGTTTATTCCAAGGGAAACCTGTTATCGCCGCCGTCGGTGTAATTGGAATTATTTTAACCGCTGTATACGTATTAAGAGCGACACTTCAAGTGATATTTGGTAAGAAAGAATGGGAAGCGAAATTTGATATACACGGATGGGAGTACGTTCCTGTTATAGTGCTTATCGTTTGTATTATTGCAATTGGGGTAATGCCAGAACTACTAGGGGATCCACTTCAAACTACATTGAAAACATTGGGGGTGAAGTAGGATGGATATGAACACGTTACTTAGCTTATCATGGCATCTCATGGTACCAGAATTCATTATTCTCGGGGCAGCCATCCTTCTTTCCATATGTGATTTGTTTTTTAAGCTGAACCATAGGTACGTTGCGATTGGTGCAATTGCCGCTGCCTTGTTAGCGATAGTGTCATTAATGACGCTATATAGCGAACCGGCAGGAGATATTTTAAATGGATCGTTTGTACTAGATGGATTTTCAAAAGGATTTAAAACGTTGTTATTAGGCGGAGCAGCTCTCGTTTTATGTATGGCAATAAGCGATGACAAGAAGGAGCCTATTCAAGATAAAGGAGAATATTATTATTTGTTTTTAATGGCGCTTCTTGGAGCGATGTTCATGGCTTCTAGCGTTGATTTCATAACATTGTTCGTTGGTTTAGAGTTGCTTTCGCTCTCTTCCTATATTTTAGTAGGAATCCGAAAAAGAAACCGTGCATCGAATGAGGCTGCAATGAAATATGTCATTAACGGAGGAATTGGAACAGCAATTACACTCTTTGGAATGAGTTATTTATACGGTATTACAGGGTCGACCAACATAGTGGAAATGCAAAAGGTATTTACGCAAGGATTGGCTGGGGGCATTCAGTTATTGTTAGCTCTCGCATTTCTACTTTTGCTCGTTGGACTCTCATTCAAAATTGCAACAGTGCCATTTCATATGTGGGCACCAGATGTGTATGAGGGAGCGGCTACACCTGTCACTGCTTTTCTCGGAACGATTTCTAAAATTGCTGGTTTTCTACTCATTACGCGTTTGTTTCTTATGGTGTTTGCAGGTGTGGCAATCCAAGGAGACGCACAATCTTTGTACGGGCGTATGAGTATATACATTGCGGTACTAGCTAGTATTACGATGATTGTTGGGAACGTAGTAGCATTAAAGCAATACAACGTAAAACGTCTATTTGCCTATTCAGGTATCGCGCATGCTGGGTATTTGCTAGTCCCTCTTGTAGCGCTATCACAGTTTACGATGGATAGTATGTGGTTTTATATGCTTGCATATATGCTTATGAATATAGGAGCATTTGCAATCATCCACGGATTAATCTTACAAAATGATAAGGAAAACATGACGATTTTTACAGGGTTATATAAGCGATCCCCCTTTACAGCTATAGTGATGACGGTCTTTATTTTATCGTTAGCTGGAATACCGGGGACAGCAGGTTTCATCGGGAAAATTAACATTTTTTTAGGGGCACTTCATGTTGAACCTGCTCATTACGTATTAGCTTCTATTATGATGGGGACGACGGTTATTTCATTCATATATTATTTCCAAATATTACAGCAAATGTTTTTCCGCAAGGGAGAGACAGAAGAAAAGCTCCGATTACCGTTAAATATAAAGATTGTCATGAGTCTTTGCGCAATTTCAATTGTAATACTAGGGATTATGCCGATGATTGGTTACAATTTCTTTTATGAACATTTTCCATTAATGAAGGATTTCTTCTTCTTGGGGAACGTGGTACAATAGTGGAAATAAAAGGTGTAGAGTCCGTACTCTACGCTTTTTATTTTGGAGTAACAACAAATGAAAACGTCTATAGGTATATGTTTTCCGAGAGGAAATTACGATGTAAGATGCTTATTTGCGTTTGAAAAAGTGTGGCTCCTACTTATTTATGGTATCGTTTTTTACATTTTGCGTAAGTAGTAGCCAAGCAAAAAAAGGGGTCGATTTTTTGGCACATCTTTTAGGGCAACAAGCACTGATTGCCATTGTTTCGCATTTATTGTTTATTACCATTACGTGGTGGGCCTTACAAGGTATTCACATTGAGCGCTTAATGAAGTCTGGAAAAGTGATGCAGACGAGAGTATTACTTATCCTAATTACAATTGCAATTGGGACATCTGTAAGTAACTTTTTCCTTGATTATTTAGGCTATTCAAAGAGTTTAACGTATTTAGTAAAGTAAGTGTATAGAACCTCATATCTCCGTTAACAATGGGGATAGGAGGGGATGAAATTGAAGTTTAAAGCCATTCTTATCGTTATCGTAAGTGTTGTTTTATTTTTGGTTGGATATAAAGAGATGAAACCTATAAGCGATGAACAGAAAATGGAGAGCATGATTGCAGCTTTAGAGAAGAACGATGCAAAAGTAGAGCGGTGGTCATGGTTAGCGCGAGAAACGAAAACAATTTCTAATATACATACGTTTCAAAAATTGTTAAACGATGTGAAGGAAGAGGCAAACATCGAAGGTTGGGAATTAGAACAATCTCCAGATGGATATAAGGCTACATCCTATAAAAAATCTTCTTCACATGAAGAACGAATAGTAGTAACTTGGAGTAAGGAAAATACTAAAGAAAACACTTTTATTATTTTTGAAGTGAGCGGGGCGAAATGGGACCCGAAGTACGTTCAGAACATGGATAAAATTTTTAGTGAAAAACCTATAATTTACACTTGTGTTCAAGGTGTACTGAATGATAAGATTGAAGGTGTTTTGCAAAATAAAACCAATCAGGTTTTGAAAGATCTTTCAGCAAGAGCGATCGAACAGATAGAAGAAAGAGCATTTGTATCAGTCTCCGCATATAATAAAAAGTGGAATGACGCTCTTTCAACAAATAGAGAGAAAATAAATGTGCAAATAGCAATACGTTCTACAAACAACAAAGATACAATTGTGGTTGGCACACCGATCATAACTTCTGAGTATTGAGTGAATAGATACTGAAAAAAGGACACGGAGGGGAATAATTTGGAAAAGATCATCGTCCGTGGCGGAAAGCGGTTAAGCGGCACAGTGCGTGTTGAGGGCGCAAAAAATGCTGTATTACCTATAATCGCTGCAGCCCTATTAGCGAGTGACGGAAAGAATGTACTATCTGAAGTACCAGTATTATCTGATGTATACACAATTAACGAGGTATTACGTCATTTAAATGCTGAAGTCGTATTTGAAAATAACCAAGTAACAATCGATTCTTCTAAAGAATTAAACATTGAAGCACCATTTGAGTATGTACGTAAGATGCGTGCATCTGTTCAAGTAATGGGACCATTATTAGCACGTAACGGTCGTGCTCGTATTGCACTTCCTGGTGGATGTGCAATTGGTTCACGTCCAATTGACCAACATTTAAAAGGCTTCGAAGCAATGGGAGCGAAAGTAAAAGTTGGTAACGGATTTGTTGAGGCACACGTAGAGGGCGAACTAAAAGGAGCTAAAATTTATTTAGACTTCCCAAGCGTAGGCGCGACAGAAAACATTATGTCTGCAGCTACATTAGCAAAAGGGACAACAGTCCTTGAAAACGCAGCGAAAGAGCCAGAAATCGTTGACTTAGCTAACTTCTTAAATGCAATGGGAGCGAAAGTACGCGGAGCTGGAACTGGAACGATTCGTATTGAAGGCGTTGAAAAATTATATGGTGCAAACCACCCTATTATTCCTGACCGTATTGAAGCAGGAACATTCATGGTTGCAGCGGCAATTACAGGTGGAGACATCTTAATTGAAAATGCTGTGCCTGAACATTTACGCTCAATTACAGCAAAAATGGAAGAAATGGGTGTTAAAATTATTGAGGAAAATGAAGGTGTACGTGTTATCGGCCCAGATAAGTTAAAAGCGGTTGATATTAAAACTATGCCTCATCCAGGTTTCCCAACAGACATGCAATCACAAATGATGGCATTATTACTACATGCTGATGGAACAAGTATGATTACAGAAACGGTATTCGAAAACCGCTTTATGCACGTTGAAGAATTCCGTCGTATGAATGCTGATATTAAAATCGAAGGTCGTTCTGTAATTATGAACGGTCCAAGTAGCTTGCAAGGAGCTGAAGTTGGCGCAACTGATTTACGTGCTGCAGCAGCATTAATCTTAGCTGGTTTAGTATCAGAAGGTTATACTCGTGTAACAGAGTTAAAACATCTTGACCGCGGTTATGTAGACTTCCATAAGAAATTAGCTGCATTAGGTGCAACTATTGAACGTGTAAACGAAAAAATAGAAGAAGTGAAAGAACAAGAAGTTTCTGATCTTCACGCTTAATTGAAGTAGTCTCTATGTCTTTTGACATAGGGGCTATTTTTTTTGGGTTATTACTGTTATAGTCAATAAATTCTATACTTATGCACGTCTCAGTAAAAATATTTAGAAAATTTTTGTTTTATTCCACTATTTGCGGTCAGTAAGCCCCACACCTCAAAGTTCGGCGAATGGGAGGAAGTTAGGCGGGAGATCAACTGCCCGTAAACGCCCGATTGGTGAAGACTAATAATCAGTGGGGGATGGACAAAACCCCCACTGATTATAGTTTCACTTTATACCGATACCCCCAAGTATGTTCTAAAAGATCCCGTATTTCCATAAGAATGAAAGGAATCCAACTTTATATTGGGGGAATAGGATGAAATTTTCAAAGCCACTTTTCATTACAGTAGCGCTCTTAATAGCGCTCGTTATCATTGTACCTGCTGCTCTTGTTATTCCGTTTGCGAAAGCAAAAGTAGGGGAAGAAGCAGCTTCTAAAACTCCTCCAGCGATAGAAAGTATACCAGCTCCAGGGAAAGTGGATACAGCGGTTCAAGTTGCTGTATATCGTGATCAGCAGAAGAAGGTAGAAACATTACCTATGGAGGAGTATGTGGCCGGTGTAGTAGCTTCTGAGATGAATGCCAGCTTTGAAATAGAGGCGCTAAAGGCGCAGGCATTAGCAGCAAGAACATTTGTAGTGCAGCGTATGCTAAGCGGAGGTAAGAAAAACAACGCGGATGTGACAGATACAGTGAAAGATCAAGTGTACAAAAGCAAAGAGGAATTAAAGAAACAATGGGGTAATAACTACGAAAATAATTTAAAGAAAATTGAGGAAGCCGTTTCGAAAACCGCAGGACAAGTTTTAACATATGATGGAAAACCAATTTCAGCATCCTTCTTCTCAACGAGTAACGGACGAACAGAAAATGCAGCTGATTATTGGGGGAATGATTATCCGTACTTGAAAAGCGTAGATAGTCCGTGGGATCAAGCCTCTCCAAAATTTACGAGTGAGCAAAAATTCACAGTAGCTGATTTTCAAAAACGTCTCGGTGTGAAAGTACTAGCAAACGGAAAGGTTGGTAATATTAAAGACCTTACGGAAGGAAAGCGAGTAAAGGATGTAGAGTTCCAAGGGAAAACATTAACAGGAAAACAAGTTCGTGAAAAGTTAGATTTACGCTCCTCAGACTTTACGTGGAAACAAGAAAGGGATAACATCACCGTTACAACGAAAGGGTTCGGTCACGGCGTCGGTATGAGCCAGTACGGCGCGAATGGTATGGCAGGAGAAGGTAAGAAATATACAGAGATAGTCGCTCATTATTATAAAGGTATTGAAATAAAGACGATGAACGAGTATGAAGGGAAATTGATGGTGAAGAAGTAGGTGTCAGGGGTTTCCTGATACCTACTTCTTTTTTGTTTAAAATATCATAATTTTCCATTAATTGTTTGGTATAATAGGATAAAAACATTTGGGGGAGACGAAATGGCGCTACTGGAGTTGAAACAGTTAGGGAAGACGAACCAGTTACCGGCAATTGAACTGGAGGTTGAAAAAGGACAATGTGTTGTTTTGCAATGCAATAATCATACAGCTAAAGTGTTGCACCGCATCATTATCGGTGAAGAAGCAGCTTCAACTGGGAATGTACTATTTGAAGGCACAGCGATTGGAAAGAAGAATTATTCCCGCATTGGTTTTTGTTTTTTGAAAGATGAAGCATACGATCGTTTGAAGGTGAGGGAGTACTTCAAGTTTATATTAGGGCTTTATGAATCTAACATGAGTATGGAAGAAGTAGTACAATATGTCGGTCTCCTAGATAAGTTGAACGTTAAAATAGAAAAACTATCATTTTCAGAGAAACGCCGTCTTCATCTTGGGCGAGTTATGATTCATAATCCGGATTTAGTTATTTTAGAAGAGCCAGAGCAAAATGTCGATACAGAGAGTACGATCATTATTCGAAAAGCGATTATGAAAATGAAAGAGCAAGGAAAGGCAATCTTTATTACGTCCTCCTTTTTATCAGATGCCCTTTCGCTGACAGAAGATGTGTACATATTAAACAACGATGGTGTGAAAAAGATAGAAATAGAGCAAGAGGAAGTTGAAGAAGTCGATGAAGAAAAAGTAGTTCAAATGATTCCGCAAATGAAACTGGAAAGAATACCAGCGAAAGTGAATGATAAAATCATTTTACTGGATCCGATGGAGATTCATTTCATTGAAACGCAAAACGGAGTGACACATATTCATGTGCGCGAAGGGGATTTCGTATGCGCATTAACATTAAGTGAACTAGAAGTGAGATTAACAGGATTTGGATTCTTTAGATGTCATCGCTCGTACCTCGTCAATTTACAAAGAGTACGAGAAGTCATTACTTGGACACGTAATAGTTTTAGTTTAATTTTGGATGACGAAAGAAAAAGTTCAATTCCGCTTTCAAAGGGACGAATGGATGAGTTAAAAGGTGTAATTGGGCTATGAAAATGCTCCAATAAGCTTAAAATACGATCCATTCACCGGTAAAAATACTCCTTTTATCGGTATTTTACTGCGCCTACCCTTTGTTTTTCATATGATTGAGTCAAGAAAAGCGAAACAAACAAACGAAAAGCGCTAAAGCGACTTTCATCTATAAAAAGAAAAACAAAGGGGATGACGAAATGACATTGGCAATTGAAATGAAAGATGTAATGAAAAGTTTCGATGGAAAAACGGCCCTTCGAAATGTAAATATTGAGGTGAAGCAAGGAGAAATCTTTGGATTCCTCGGACCAAGTGGATCCGGGAAAACAACAACAGTAAAGATTTTAACTTCTCAATTGCTTCATAGCGTTGGAACAGTACGAGTGTTAGGGAAAGATATTACAGGACCAAGTAGTATCGATTACAAACGAATCGGTATTTTAACAGACAATAGCGGCTTATATGAAAGACTTAGCATTTATGATAACTTACTATTATTTTGCGACTTATACGATTGTAAAAAAGAACGAATTGATGAAGTACTAGCACAAGTGAACTTATTAGATGATAAAAAAATGCCAGTAAAGAAACTATCAAAAGGAATGAAGCAGCGCGTCACATTGGCAAGGGCAATTCTTCATAAACCAGATATCCTCTTCTTAGATGAACCAACATCCGCACTTGATCCAGTAAACGTGCAAAACATTCATAAAATCTTAAAAGACTTAAACAAAGAAGGAACAACCATTTTCTTAACAACGCACAACATGGATGAAGCAGAAACGCTTTGTAACCGCATCGCCTTTCTATGCGGCGGAGAAATTGTAGCGCTTGATACACCAGAGAACCTTCGCCTACAATACGCGAAAGATCAAATACAAGTCGTATTAAAAGATAAGCAAAAAGAAGTAGTGCAAAAAGACGAATTAGGTGCAAAACGTATTTCAGAATGGATGAAAAAAGGTGAATTACTATCCATTCATTCACACGAACCAACGCTAGGCGATATCTTTATTGAAGTTACTGGGAGGGGATTATAATGACATTTTCAATGAGACGATTTTCAGCTATTTTTCGGAAAGAGTTACAGGATTTTAAAACGAATTCACAAACTTTAATTATGATGGCAATGCCAGTTTTCTTTGCAATACTATTTAGTCGTGCAGATAACTTTAGAGAAGTTGGGGCAGGTACATTAACTGCGATGGCGTTAGTTATGGTCGGAGGTTTTGTACAGGCAATGCTCATCGCTGAAGAAAAAGAAAAAAATACGCTTCGTGTTCTTATGCTATCACCAGCATCATCAATTGAAGTATTAATTGGTAAAAGTTCATTAACAGGTCTGATTACAGTTGCAATTTGTTTTATTAATCTACTTATTTTAGGTAAATTAGAAGGTAATTTTGCATTATTATTACTCATCTTTGTTCTTGGAATGCTAATATTTAATCTCATTGGCACTTGTATCGGATTATTAGCTCAAAATGTGCCACAAACCTCAACAATTGGATTGCCAATATTAATGACATTTCTTTTGGGCGATTTAATTGGAATGTTTGTGAAGAATGAAGTTGTTACAAAGATGATTGGTTATTTACCAACTCGTCATATCGGTCTTGCAGTTAGCAGTGTTATAAAAGGTGAAGGTTTTAGTGCAATTGCTAGTAATTTATTGAATATAACTATTTGGTTAGTTGCAGTACTTGTTATTACGCTCTTTATTTATAGAAAGAAACAAATGGACTAAAAACTGAGCTGAAACGCTCAGTTTTTTCCTTTTTCTATCATTTCCTCGGAAATTTTACAATTCCTATACATAATTTTACAGATTTTGTCGAAAAGTAATTAGTTATAGGTTGTATAGGATGAATGAATATTGTTCAAAATGATTGCTGAGGTGATGATGGAATGCGAGGAAGAAATAGTAAAAAGTCGCAAAAAGTAGTACATTTATTTCAAAAAAGATGGGTGTTTCCGGCACTATACATTGCTTGTGCAGCGGTAATCTTAATGGTTGCGCTATGGTTCCAGGGAGCTAATCCAAAGAAAGCTCCGAACCAAGATCAAGCAACACCGTATACACAAACGGAAGATCCGGCAGTACCAGTAACAAAATCTTCAGAAGTAGTGAAAATGCCAACTGCAGCAAATGCAGAAGTAGTAGTACAGAAGAAATTCTATGAAGATGCAGCATCAGAGGCGGAACAAGAAAAAGCACTTGTTTTTTATAACAACACATATTCCCCGAATAAAGGAATTGACATTGCTGCGAAAAACGGAAAAGAATTTGATGTTACAGCTGCTTTAAGTGGTACAGTAACGAAAGCTGAAAAAGATTCACTTCTTGGTTATGTTGTAACAGTAGATAGTGGAAATGGTGTAGCGGCATCTTATCAAAGCTTAGGCAGTGTGAAAGTAGAAAAAGGTGCAAGAGTCGCGCAAGGTGAAGTGTTAGGAAAATCAGGTCTAAATGCAATGAATAAAGATGCAGGTTCTTACGTTCACTTTGAAGTACGTAAAGACAATGTGGCTGTGAACCCTGAGCGTTATTTAAATAAATCAGTAGCAGAAATTAAAGCTGATGCAGGTGCTGCAAAGGCGACGAATGCTTCTGGTAAAAAAGCTGATGACAAATCTCAAAAAGAAGAAAAGTCAACAAGCACGAAACCAGAAAGTAAAACAGAAGATAAGTCTCAAAAAGAAGAGAAATCAACAAGCGGTTCGACTAGTGATAAAGAGACGAACGGCAAACAAGATGACAAATCTCAAAAAGAAGAAAAATCAACGAATGGTTCTACAGAATCATCTAACGGTTCTTCTTCACAAGAATAATAAAGTAAAAAAATCAGTTCTCATTAGGAGAGCTGATTTTTTTATTTTTATATAAAAATAATCAATTTCGAGAAAAAAGTTGCAATAACAAGGAAAAATGACGAGATTCTCGAATATATATTACAAAAGGGAGGGGATACTGTGTCATTTTTATCTGTTCTGTCGATTGCTATCATTTTATTGTTTGTTTTATTCGCTTTATATTATTATATTGCCGGTAAGAAAGAAGTCCCCCACCATCAGTTGTTAGAAGAAGAATATGAAAGAGAAGAGTGACACCTTTTATAAAGAGGTGTCACTTTTTTTCGCCATAATTGTCATCGTTAACGTATTTCTCACAAAAAAACGTAATTTTTCTTAACTTAGTCCGCAAAAATAGTGAACATGTAGCATATATCAGTAGTGCGGGCAATACAATGGTATAAACCAATGCAAAGAGAGTGTTTGAGGTGAGAAATCGTGAATCATTTCATTATAAATCCAAGAATGTTTAACGCTTACAAACAGCACTCACATTTACTTCATAGTCGTATGCAGCGAGTCTCATTTCACACTTCTCACATCCAATTTAGGGAGGCGAGTGGTGTGCACGATTACATCAAAGAGAGAACTATCAAGATTGGCAAGTATATCGTGGAGACAAGAAAGACAGTGCGTGTAATCGCAAAGGAGTTTGGGGTATCAAAGAGTACAGTCCATAAAGATTTAACAGAACGTTTGCCAGAAATTAATCCAGAGCTCGCAAATGAAGTGAAAGAAATTCTTGATTATCATAAGTCTATTCGTCATTTAAGAGGGGGAGAAGCAACAAAGCAGAAGTATAGAAAAGAAGATACTGAAAACCCTGTGCGCCAATAAATCTAAAATAGCAAACATTCCTTGCAAATTCGGTAATATTTTTCAGAAGAATTCTTTTTGCGAATATTACGTTTCTGTTAAATTTGTGATAAAATCAGAAATTAGGTGTAAAAGAATTCGGGTGTAACCTGATTTTGAATATCGAGGAGGAAATGACGGGAATGTTTGCGCGAGATATCGGAATTGACCTAGGTACGGCTAACGTATTAATTCATGTTAAAGGTAAGGGTATTGTATTAAATGAGCCATCTGTTGTGGCAATTGATCGTAATAGTGGAAAAGTATTAGCAGTAGGTGAAGAAGCAAGAAGTATGGTGGGACGTACACCTGGTAATATTGTAGCAATTCGTCCGCTTAAAGATGGTGTAATCGCAGATTTCGAAATTACAGAAGCAATGTTAAAGTATTTCATTAACAAATTGGACGTGAAGAGCTTCTTTTCAAAACCTCGCATTTTAATTTGCTGTCCAACAAATATCACATCTGTAGAACAAAAAGCAATTCGTGAGGCTGCTGAACGTTCAGGTGGTAAAACAGTATTTTTAGAAGAAGAACCAAAAGTATCCGCAGTTGGTGCTGGTATGGAAATCTTCCAGCCAAGCGGAAACATGGTTGTTGATATTGGTGGAGGTACAACAGATATTGCCGTACTTTCTATGGGTGATATTGTTACCTCTTCCTCTATCAAAATGGCTGGCGATAAGTTTGATATGGAGATCTTAAACTACGTTAAACGTAAGTATAAGCTATTGATTGGAGAACGTACTTCAGAAAATATTAAAATTGAAGTTGGTACAGTATTCCCAGGTGCACGTAGTGAAGAGCTTGAAATTCGCGGACGTGACATGGTAACTGGTTTACCACGTACAATTACAGTATGCTCTGAAGAAATTACAGAAGCACTAAAAGAAAACGCGGCTATCATTGTACAAGCTGCAAAAGGCGTACTAGAGCGCACACCACCAGAACTATCTGCGGACATTATTGACCGTGGTGTTATTCTAACAGGCGGTGGAGCTTTATTACACGGTATCGACATGCTTCTAGCAGAAGAGTTAAAATTACCAGTATTAATTGCTGAAAACCCAATGCAATGTGTTGCTGTTGGTACCGGTATTATGTTAGAGAACATTGATAAATTGCCACGTCGTATGTTGAAATAGTTATATAAAGGGTAGTAAAAAGTGCGAAGGAAATAGTTCCTTCGCACTTTTTTTGTAAATAAAAGAAAGTAAGAGGAGATTTGTAATGCCAGAAAAGAAAGCGCTTTCTTAAACTAGATGTGACAATAGTTGTTAGGTTATTGTCATAGTTTGTAAATAAAAATTATGTTATAATCATCCTTGTGAATTTCGTGTGAACTTGATGTAAAATCTATGTAAATTTGTTTTGGATTTACATAGGGGAATTTGAGACCTTCTTATCGTGCATAGGTGCAAGGGAAGCTCTAATTTTAATATATTTCTAAAGTAAATAATTATAAAAAAAGAACATTTCACAGGGGGCGCGATTATGAAAAAGGTTATTACATATGGGACTTTCGATTTATTGCACTGGGGACACATTAACTTATTGAAGAGAGCGAAAGATTTAGGGGATTATTTAATTGTTGCTGTTTCTTCAGATGAATTTAACAAATTAAAAAATAAAAAGTCTTATCACAGCTATGAGAATCGTAAAATGATTCTAGAAGCAGTTCGTTATGTGGATGAGGTGATTCCTGAGCATAATTGGGAGCAGAAAGTAAAAGACGTTGTTAATCATGACGTAGATACATTTGTTATGGGTGATGATTGGGAAGGGGAATTTGACGAATTAAGTGAATACTGTGAAGTCGTCTATTTACCACGTACAGCTGGAATTTCAACAACAAAAATTAAAAAGGAACTAGTGCAAGTTGCTAGATAAAATAAATGATTAGAGAAATAATGGTAGAAATCTATCTCATCTTAGTTGCAATTTTACATAGTATGATGAAAGTGTTTCCAATTAAAAAGAAAGTAACTTTTATTATGTCTTATGGTGAGAATTTATTTTTTATTTATGAGGAAATGCAACGCCAAGGTATAAATTGTGAGGTGGTTTTTTTATATAAATCTACATGTAAATATGAAGTGGACAACTACTCGAATGTGAAATCTTATAAATTTGAAACAAGGAATATATTCCACACTATTAAATCCGTCTATCATTTATCTACTTCTCAATATGTCATTGTTGATAATTATTTTGGATCGCTAGCAAAAATTAAATTTAAAAAAGGCGTAGAGTGTATTCAAATATGGCATGCAGCAGGTGCTTTTAAAAAATTCGGATTATTAGCTCCGTCTTTAAAAAAAAGAAGTCTACGAGCTCAAAACAGATTTATGGATGTTTATAAAAACTTCCATAAAATTGTTGTAGGGTCAGAAGCGCTTGCTGACATTTATAAGAAAGCTTTTGCTCTATCGGATAATAATATATTAAAAACAGGTATTCCGAGGACAGATTTGTTTTTTGATGAACAGAGACAAAAGAAAGTTAAAGATAATATTTTTATAGTAAATCCAAAGCTAAAAGATAAAAAGGTTATTTTATATGCGCCAACTTTTAGGGATAAAGAACTAGTAGATTTTGATTTACATCTAGATATCGATGAGATGTATAGGCAATTGAAAGGTGAGTATATTCTCATCATTAAATTACATCCAGCAATACGAAACATATGTAATTATGAGGAAAAGTATGCGGGATTTTTATATGACTATTCCCTTTATCCAAATATAAATGATCTATTTCTAGTGACGGATATATTAGTCACTGATTATTCCTCCATACCATTTGAATTCTGCTTATTAAATAAACCAATGATCTTTTTTGCATACGATTTAAAGAAATATATGAAAAAAAGAGGGACTATTGGTGATTATATATCTGATGTGCCAGGACCAGTTGTTTATACAACTGAGGAGGTGGTACAGGTGATAACAGATGGTAAGTTCAAAATAGATAGTATAAATAATTTTACTTTGAAATGGAATGAGTATTCGATAGGTGATTCAAGTAAGCACTTTGTAAATATGCTTTTTAAAGGGAAATAGTAAGGTAGTCATGCATTTCTATAATAAGGATGTGTTCGAGGAAAAGATAAAAGACTTTTTATAGGAAGTATACTTTATAAATGAATTAAAGAGGGGTTTTAATATTGCAACTCAAGAAAAAGATTAACAGAATGAAAAATCGTATTAATTTTTTATCAGGCCCGCTGAAAAAATATTCGAATGACCAAGGGTTTAAGAGAACTGTTAAGTACACTGATTTTTATGTGAAATTAGACTTGGATGAGAAAGTTATATTATATGAATCTTTCCATGGTAAAGGTATGACAGATAGTCCATACGCAATCTTTAAAAAAATTATTGATAATCCAGAGTATAAGGATTATACACATGTTTGGGCATTAAATGATGGAAATAATTTTTATGCTAAACGTTATGAAAATGAAAAAAATGTTAAGTTCGTTAAAGTTCATAGTGAAGAGTATTTAAAATATTTAACAACAGCGAAATATCTAATTAACAATACTACATTCCCACCTTATTTCCAGAAAAAAGAGGGACAAATCTATGTTAATACATGGCATGGAACACCTATTAAAACATTAGGAAAGGATATGAAGGGCGAAATAGGGCAACATAAAAATATTCAAAGAAATTTTATGCATTGTGACTATATATTAAATCCTAATAAATTTACTGCAGATACCATTGTAAATTCACATGATTTAGAAGGGTTATACAATGGTTATGTTGTCGATGAAGGTTATCCTCGAATTGACCTCACTCTACAAGTAAACCCGGAAGAAGTACGAGAATATTTAAAGGAATTTGTAGAAATTGATGAAACGAAAAAGATAATTTTATATGCACCGACTTGGAGAGGAGGAGTAAATCAGGTAAGTAATATTAAGGATGAGATTAACAATATTGTGAAAAAAATGTATTCTGAAATACCTAGTGATTATCAACTCCTGTTAAAAGTCCATACATTGACATATAAATTTATTAAAGATGATGAAAGCTTACGAGAGATTTGTATACCAGATTGGGTAGATTCCAATGAATTGATGTCAATAGTAGATGTTTTAGTAACAGATTACTCTAGTATATTCTTTGATTATATGGTAACAGAAAAACCAATCATTTTCTTAACGTATGATAAGGAAGCGTATGAAGAGCAACGAGGTTTATACGTTCAATTAGAAGATATGCCAGGTCCAATATGCTATACGGTAGACGAAGTTGTTCGTAGTATTGAAAAAATTGAGAGTGTAAAAAATGATTACAGTTTTAAATACCAAGAAATATTAAAAGAATATTGCTATCATGATGATGGAAATGCTACAGCAAGAGCGATTGAGATTATTTTCCGAGGAAAACATACGGAGAATGTATATAAAGTCACAAATGAGAATAAGAAAAATATTCTAATGTACTGTGGTGGGTTTTTGAATAATGGAATTACCACATCAGTTATTAACCTTTTAAATAATATTGATTACTCAAAATACAATGTGGCAGTTATTGATAAAGGGAAGTATGATCAAATTTCAAGAGATAATTTCAATCAAATTAATTCGAATGTGAAAAGATTTTATCGAGTAGGTAGTTTAAACACCACTTTAAAAGAATCTTATCAAAATAATTATGTTATGAAAATGGGGCTAAAGAATGAAAGAGCTCAGAAGGCGCTACCAAAGCAACTATACAAGCGTGAAATTTCAAGGTTATTTGGTAATGCGGAATTTGATATAGCTATTGACTTTAGTGGATATGTCCCATTTTGGACATTGTTATTTGCGTTTGGAGATTTTAAAAAGAGAAATATCTATCAACATAATGATATGTGGGCAGAATACTCTAAAAAAATTAAAGGTAAATTTAAGCATAGAGCTAATTTAAATATTATTTTCCCGTTGTATAAGGAGTTTGATAAAATAGTAGCTGTTGCAGAACACACAAGAAACTTAAATAGGAAGAATTTGAAGGATTATATTACACTAAAACAAGGTGTGTATGTCCATAATGCCATTGACCCTAATAAAGTACTTAAACAGATTGAAGAAGGCGACATATATAAATATGACGGGAAAGAATATTTATTAAAAGAAAATATTCACGGAAATGGTAAGCTTGAAATTAGAGGAATTGAAATGCCCCAAAAAGAGAACATTAATTTTGTTAATATGGGAAGATTGTCACCTGAAAAAGATCAGAAAAAGCTTATACATGCTTTTGCAAAAGTTACGGAACTCTATGATAATATTAGGCTTTATATTATTGGAGATGGAGTTTTAAAAGAAGAATTAGAGAATTTAGTGAGAGAAAAAAATCTAGAGGACAAAGTGATTTTTACTGGTCAAATGAGTAATCCTTTCTTACTTATTAATCAATGTGACTGTTTTGTTCTCTCGTCTAATCACGAGGGACAACCAATGGTATTGTTAGAGGCTTTAATATTAGGAAAGCCTATTATAGCTACTGATATTGCAGGATCAAGGAGCATTTTGGAAAAAGGCTATGGGGATTTAGTTGAAAATAACATTACTGGTTTAGTAATTGGGATGCAAAAGTTTATATTAAGTAAAACATCTTTTAAAGAATTTGATTTTCAAAAATATAATGGGCATGCTCTTGAAATGTTTTACGATGAAATATGCACTCTTAAAGAGAAGTAGAGCGTAATCAAATTAAAAAATATAATGAAATATGGAAGCTAAGTGAATTATGTTTATATCACTTAGCTTCTTGCATAAATAGTGATATTTTTAACGTTGTTAAGGTGATAAAAGGGGGCTTATTTTGAAAAAAATCACAGTGGTTGGTGCAGGAAGCTGGGGAACAGCACTATCTATGGTTCTAGCGGATAATGGGCATGAAGTGCGAATTTGGGGAAATAAAGCAGAACAAATCCATGAAATTAATGAGAAGCATACAAATGAAACATATTTACCTGGGATTCAGCTTTCTAAAACAATAAAAGGGTATGAATCCTTAGCGGAAGCAATGGATGGGATAGATACGATATTATTAGTTGTCCCAACGAAATCAATTCGTAGTGTAATGCAGCAACTGAAGGACATCGTAAAACAACCGATAACAATTATTCATGCAAGTAAAGGAATTGAACCAGGGTCATTTAAACGTATATCAGAAATGATTGAAGAAGAGATGCCGAAAGAGTTAATAGAAAGTGTTGTTGTTCTTTCAGGACCAAGCCATGCAGAAGAGGTGAGTCTTCGTCATCCTACTACTGTAACCGCTGCGTCATATCATTTACAGGCTGCGGAAAAAACACAAAAGCTATTTATGAATACAAATTTCCGTGTTTATACAAATCGAGATGTGATTGGTGTTGAATTGGGCGGGGCACTAAAAAATATTATTGCCCTTGGTGCAGGAATTTCAGATGGTCTTGGTTACGGAGATAACGCGAAGGCAGCTTTAATTTCCAGGGGACTAACTGAAGTTACACGATTAGGGTGTGAGATGGGAGCAAATCCGCTTACCTTTGCAGGATTAACAGGTGTAGGTGATTTAATTGTGACTTGTACAAGTGTTCATAGTCGCAATTGGCGAGCTGGAAATTTACTTGGAAAAGGTCATAATTTAGAAGAAGTATTAGAAAATATGGGTATGGTAGTAGAAGGGGTTCGTACAGCTGAGGCAGCGTATCATTTAGCTGAAAAAATGAATATTGAAATGCCAATTACGAATGCAATATATAATGTTTTGTTTAATGGGAAAAATGCAAAAGAAGAGGTAGACACATTAATGGGAAGAACGGGAAAAGGCGAGGTTTCGCGTTAATGTATCGTAAGTATGAAGCGACTGAATTAGAAGGTGTGTAAACGACATGAGTTTTATAAGAAGAATAAAAAATCACCGTATTGTAAAGGAATTATGTAAGGCAGTATTTCTATTCTGTAGTTGTTTGCCTCCCAAAAAGAAATTAATTTTATTTGAAAGTTATTCTGGAAAACAATATAGCTGTAATCCACGGGCTATATATGAATATATGTTACAAAATAATATGGATTTTGAAATGATATGGAGTGTAAATAAAAACCATACAGTGCAATTTGATAAAGAAAATATCCCATATGTAAAAAGGTTCTCGATTCGTTGGTTTATTTTGTTGGCGCGTTCAAAATATTGGGTTACAAATAGTAGAATGCCCTTATGGTTACCTAAACCAAAACATACGGTATATATCCAAACTTGGCATGGTACGCCATTAAAGAAATTAGCTGGTGATATGAAAGAAGTACATATGCCAGGTACGACAACGGAAAAATATAAGCATAATTTTCATCTTGAAGTACAAAATTGGGATTATCTGCTTTCACCTAATACCTATTCTACAGATATCTTTAGAAGGGCATTTCAATTTCAAAAGGAAGTCGTAGAAGTTGGTTACCCACGTAATGATTTTTTATATCAGAGTAACAATTCTTCAGTAATAGAATCTTTAAAGAAGAATAATAACTTACCGATAGATAAAAAAATTATTTTATATGCACCAACATGGAGAGATGATCAATTTTATAGTAAGGGACGATATAAATTAGATTTACAACTAGATTTGGATCTCTTACAAAGTAAGTTAGGATCGGACTATGTTATTTTATTACGTATGCATTATTTAGTAGCAGAAAAATTTGATTTAGTTAAATATAAAGGGTTTGTTTACGATTTTTCCAAGCATGTTGATATTAACGAACTATATGTAATATCTGATTTGTTAATCACAGATTATTCTTCAGTCTTTTTTGATTATGCAAATTTAAAGCGTCCAATCATTTTCTATACGTATGATATTGATTCTTATCGTGATAAATTAAGGGGATTTTATTTTGATTTGGAAGAAGAAGCCCCTGGACCGATTGTAAAGAATACAAGAGCGGTATTAGAAGAAATAGTAAAGTATGAAGTAAATGGATTGGGAGAATTTGCAGAGAAATACGATAGTTTCTATAATAAGTATTGTTATTTAGAAGATGGTGGTGCTTCTAAACGAGCTGTAAGGAAAATATTTTTCGGAGAGGCATAGTAAAGATGAACTCAATGATCATGGTATTGAAAGAACAGATAAGCAGTTTATATTTAATTAAACGTTTATCTATTTATCAAGTAAAAAGTACAAATAATAATAATTACTTAGGACTTTCTTGGGAACTTTTGAATCCACTAATACAGATGAGTATTTATTGGTTTGTTTTTGGGTTAGGTATTAGAGGGGGACAAGGTGTTAATGGAGTTCCTTTCGTCTATTGGTTATCTGCAGGATTAGTTGTATGGTTTTTTATAAATCCGGCAATGATGCAAGCTTCTAAGTCAATTTATACAAGGTTAAATATGGTTTCAAAAATGAGCTTCCCGATGAGCGTTATTCCAAGCTTTGTAATCATGTCTAATTTTTATTCACATGTAATACTTGTAGGAGTTATAACAATTTTATTTTTAGTAACAGGACAAGGAATTTCTATTCATTATATTCAGCTTGTTTATTATATGTTTGCCACTCTTATGCTAGTATGCTCACTGTCTCTAATTACATCCACTTTAGCGACAATTGTTAGAGATACTCAAATGATTGTTCAATCGATTATGAGAATGTTATTTTATTTAACTCCTATAGTATGGACTCCTGAAAGGCTACCATCTATTTTCCAAAAGATTATGCAATTAAATCCTTTTTGCTATATTGTTGATGGATACCGGGCATCTTTATTAGGAACAAATTGGTTCTTCCAAGATATAAATTATGCGCTATATTTTTGGGGATTTGTTTTTATTACTTTTTTAATTGGCTCAGCATTACATGTGAAATTTAGAAAGCACTTTGCAGATTATCTATAATGAGGGTTGTAAAAAATGAATGAATCAGTCAGGTTTCATAATGTAACAAAAAAATACAAAATGCACAGTAAAAATTCAGATAAATTAAAGGATATCATATATCCTGGAGGATTTGGCGAAGACTTTTATGCATTAAGAAATTTAGAGTTTGTAGCTCAAAAAGGTGATGTAATTGGTATTGTTGGGGTAAATGGCTCAGGAAAGTCGACGATGTCTAATTTAATTGCTGGAATTACACCACCTACAAAAGGAAAAATTGATATTAAAGGAAAAGTTACACTTATTGCTATTGCAGCTGGGTTGAACAATCAACTTTCTGGTAGAGAAAATATTGAACTAAAGTGCTTGATGATGGGATTAAGTAAAGAAAAAATTGAGAAGTTGACACCGGAAATTATTGAATTCGCCGATATTGGAAAATTTATTGATATGCCAGTCAAGAAATACTCAAGTGGAATGAAATCCCGTTTAGGGTTTGCTATTTCTGTAAGTATTAATCCAGACGTCCTTGTAATTGATGAAGCACTTTCAGTAGGTGATCAAACATTTACAGATAAATGTTTGAAACGTATGAATGAGTTTAAAGAACAAGGGAAAACTATCTTCTTCGTCAGTCACTCTTTGGGTCAAGTGAAAAAGTTTTGTACAAAGGCTTTATGGTTAGAATATGGAGAAATTAAAGACTATGGTCCAATTCAAGAAATTATGCCGAAATATGAAAACTTCTTAAAAGAGTACAGGGCTATGAGTAGAGAAGAGCAGCAGAAGTTTAAAAAAGAATCAATGGAGAAGCAGGCGGGTAAAAATTTAATAAACAATGAAGATACGAAAAAAGAGGGCACTGCTCAAGTTGTAGATCACCTATCATTATTAGGAAAACAAAGCCCACATCATACAAAAAAGAAAAAGGGACGAAAGTTCTTAAGTGCTATTATTGGTGTTATGTTATTGATGATACTTGTTGGGGTAACTTACTGGCAAAAGGATAGTATTCTATATTCTTTACAGGCGAAAGAGCAGAAGAAAGAACCAGTAAGTAAGGTGGAACGTACTAAAAAAGAGGAGAATCCACTTGCATCTTTAGATGTCCGGTATGTAAACTCTGCAAAAGGTCGTGTTAGGGGTACACCAACTTTAGATGGACAAGTAGTTGGAACGATATCGTTTGGAACTCCATTTGTTGTAAAAGAGCAGCAAAAAGAGATGGGATCAGATATTAATTGGTTAAAATTTACATTAGGGAATGGAGAAGAGGGTTGGATTAGTGAATCCATAGTTAAATCGATTCCGTATAACCAAACAATACCTTATGAAGAATTTTTAGATAAATTAAAACAATTAGATGGAATTACTCCAAATTTAGAAGAGTATCTTACTTTTTTAGGAAAGTCTAAAGAAGAGATAATTAACATAGTAGGTAATTCAAAAAATGAAAAACAATTAGCAGTTGGAACATTAGTTCAATATGAAGATATTGATATAGTATATAATAATCAATTAATTGTTCAGAAGATAAATATTAAAAATATGAAAATATTAAAAGAAAATTTATTTGGAAAATTGGGTGAAGCACAATTGAAGGCTGAAGATAATTCGCTGTTTATTTATCGATCAAATAAATTTGACTTTGACTTTTCTTTAATAGGTTCGATAATTAATGAAATATCAATTTCAGATATTTCAAAGTAATAAAGTTTGTTATTATATTAAATGAGCATGTAGTATTTGGATATTTATAGGAGGTTAACCGTTGAAAACAGTAAAAAAAGCCATTATTCCAGCAGCTGGATTAGGGACTCGCTTCCTACCAGCAACAAAAGCAATGCCAAAAGAAATGTTACCAATTGTTGATAAACCAACAATTCAATATATCGTGGAAGAGGCAATTGCGTCTGGAATTGAAGATATTATTATCGTAACAGGAAAAGGAAAACGTGCA
Organism: Bacillus sp. MYb56; assembly: GCF_002976445.1. Taxonomy (NCBI): domain Bacteria; kingdom Bacillati; phylum Bacillota; class Bacilli; order Caryophanales; family Bacillaceae; genus Bacillus; species Bacillus sp. MYb56. The sequence goes on along the minus strand of NZ_PCOH01000011.1, from coordinate 62,937 downwards.
ATTGAAGATCATTTCGATCATTCCTTTGAATTAGAACAAAACTTACTATCAAAAGGAAAGTATGAAACTCTTGAAAAAGTACAAGAATCTTCAAAGATCAATATTCATTATATTCGCCAAAAAGAGCCTAAAGGTTTAGGACATGCTGTTTGGTGTGCTCGTAAATTTATTGGAAATGAGCCATTTGCGGTACTACTTGGTGATGATATTGTTCAAGCGGATACGCCGTGCTTACGCCAATTAATGAATCAATATGAGAATACACAATCATCAGTAATTGGTGTTCAAACTGTTCCAGAGAATGAAACGCATCGCTATGGTATTATTGATCCGATAGAGCAAAAGGATCGCAGTTATCAAGTGAGTAAATTTGTTGAAAAACCTGCTAAAGGAACAGCACCATCTAACTTAGCGATTATGGGGCGTTACGTGTTAACTCCAGAAATCTTTATGTTCTTAGAAGATCAACAAACAGGGGCAGGCGGAGAAATTCAGTTAACAGATGCGATTCAGCGTTTAAATGAAATTCAACGTGTATTTGCATATGATTTCGAAGGAAAACGCTATGATGTCGGAGAAAAACTAGGGTTTATTCAAACAACAATTGAAATGGCACTGCAACACGAAGAGTTAAAAAAAGAGCTATTAGATTATATGAAAAAGTTAGTGGAAAGCGCAATGGTTTGTAACTAAGCTTTAACGATACAAAAAAGACTTCATTAGAAATGAAGTCTTTTTTTGTAGAAAAGGATGCTAAAATTTTTATGGATCAGAATCAATATGTTGGGTAAACAGTTAAGGTGAATCTGTTTTTGGAATTAGCTTTTTAATAATACTTCTTTTTTTCAGTCGTCAAACTTGTAGGATATTGTTTAATTCAGTTTTAAATAGTTTTTATAATATATCAATATATGAATAAAATAATTCATTTGAAATAATTATTTATGAAGTTATTTTTGAATTTATATAAGGATAATTGAATTAAATATACTAAGGTAATTGTTGGATTTGATGTATAAATTTATATTGACGGGTTCATTATCAAGAACTAAAATGAATATTAAATGAGTATATTAAGATTAAAGAAACAAGGAGTGAATTTTCCGAATGAAATGTATACTCAGAAAATTCATTCTACTTATGATTTAGTAAATTATGTTCGATATAATCAAAATTAACTTAGGTTATACGATTTGATTTACCAGCGATTAGCTTTTTTATTAGTTAAATAGACAGTAATGGAGGGGAAACATGGAAAAGGAAATAAACTTAAAAAATTTATTTAATGTTATAAAAAGAAAATTTTGGATTATTGCAGTAATTACGATATTAGCGGCATGTATTGGTGGTATATATAGCATTTTCATGAAAACGCCTTTATATGCGTCTTCTGCAAGAATCCTCATTCCAGCTAATGCTGATGCTATAGCTACACTTAAAGTGATGATAAAGGAACCTATTGTTTTAGAGAAAGTGGCCCAGCAATTAAATTCGCAAAAATCAGCAGATGCATTGAATGGACAGGTTAGTGTTGGAAAGATTGAAGAGTCACAGGTTTTTGTTATTACGGCTGTAGATACTAATCCAGCCCAGGCAGTCAAAATTGCCAATGCTACAGCAAATGTTTATAAAGAAGAAGCCAATGCTATCCTAAATTTTTCGAATGTCCGCATCTTAACAGAAGCAAAAGTACAAGAGCATCCTTTACCGATAAACTTGAATCATGCAAAAGCGATTGAGATGGCCTTGGCTGCCGGTCTTATACTGAGTATCGGAGTAGTCTTTGTATTGGATTCTCTTGATGAAACAATTAAATCGGAACGTAACATTGAAAAATTATTACCGGTTCCCGTTTTAGGAAGTGTTTCTCAAATGAAGAAAAATAATATAGTAGATAAAACAAGTAAGAGAGAAAGTGTAATAGTGGAGGGGAAAACATTTGATTCATAATAAAAAGCAAAGCCGTATCCTTGATAATAGTCATTTAATTGCTCATATCGCTCCGAAATCGAAGATGGCTGAGGAATATCGAACAATTCGTACTAACCTTCAATTTGCAATTGGCACGGACAAAACAAGAACTATAATTATTACTTCTCCTGGATATGGAGAAGGTAAAACCACCACTGTGGCAAATTTGGCGGTTTCTATGGCTCAGCGAGATGAAAAAGTCTTAGTTGTTGATGCGGATTTGCGAACTCCGGAACTACATGCGATTTTTGGAATGGAAAATAAATCTGGATTAACAAATGTTTTGGAGGGAAAAGCAGCATTAGAAAAAGTGGTAATGCAGACAGAAATCAAAAATGTACATATATTGACAAGTGGTCCCGAAATTAATAATCCAGCTGAGATGCTTAGTTTACCATCTATGCAAAATTTAATTAGCAAAGCAATAGAGCAGTATGACATTATTTTATTTGATTCTCCGCCCCTTCTTGAGGTTATAGATACAAATATACTAGCTAGTCAATGTGATGGGGTATTATTGGTGTTAAGTTGCTATCAAACTGCTAGTGAAGCAGTTGTTGAAGCGAATAGGGCCTTAGATTTAACAAAAGGAAAGCTTGTAGGGGCTATTCTAAATAAAAAAGTATAAGAGATTTATTAGAATTGATTATACATAAAATAATAATACAGCGCTTTCCTAATGGGTGACGTAAGGATGAGAAGCTTTTCATATATTTTATAGTAGAGAATGAAAGACTACCTATAAAAAATTATAGGGTACGGTGATGTCTCCTTACCACTATCAATGGAGACACTCGATCATACTGTGGGTTGAAGAACCTTAGACGTTAGTCGTCAAGAGTGTGGTGTGAGGGAGGGTTGGATGCCCAAACTTATTTGAAGTTCTTGTCTAGAAAGTCTTTCTAAAGGATTTTGTAGATAGGAACTTTGTATTAGTTGGTTATTGATTATTTTCCTTGTCTATATGTTTAGCTAGACATATTCAATATATAAATCTTTTAATTCTAAGATAACAATTATGAGGATTTCCTTTTATTATATATAAAAAATTTAGAGAGGGGGGCCTATTATGACGTATCGCCAGAGATTATCCTTATTAATTTTAATTGATTCCTTAATCGTATTAACTACGGTTTTCTTTAGTCGCTTCTTAGTAAGTGCTGATTTCAATGTCATAACATTTCCCATCGTAGTGAGTGCAATGACGCTGCTATTTAGCCATCATATTTTTTCTTTTATTTATAAGCTTTATAAAAAAGCATGGGAGTATGCAAGTGTAGGAGAATTGCTAATTATTTTAAAAGCAATCACACTTTCTGTTATCACAACAGCAGTAGTACAACAAATATTGGTTCAAGATATTTATTTCCGTCTTCTTGTTGTAACGTGGATGATTCATATTTTACTGATTGGAGGATCACGTTTTCTATGGCGGATGTTCAGAGATGCTTATATTCAAAAAGGGGAGGACAAAAAAAGAACACTAATTATTGGTGCGGGTTCTGCAGGTACAATGGTTGTAAGGCAACTTTTGAATAGTAATGATACTGAATTACTGCCTGTGGCATTTATAGATGATAATATAAAGAAACAAGGGTTGGATATTCTTGGAATACCGGTAATTGGAGGAATTGACCGTATTGAATTTGCTGTTCAGCAATTAGATATCGATAGCATCATAATAGCAATTCCTTCACTTAGCAAGAAAGCATTAAATATGATTTTTCAAGAATGTTCCAAGACAAAAATAAAAACACAAATTCTTCCAATGCTAGAGGATTTAGTGACTGGAAAAGTTTCAGTGAATGAATTTCGTGATGTCCAAGTAGACGATTTATTAGGACGTGATCCTGTTGAATTGGATATTGAAAGTATTTCAGAATTTATTACTAATAAAATTATTTTAGTAACTGGTGCTGGTGGTTCAATTGGATCTGAAATTTGTCGTCAAATTGCAAAATTCAACCCAAAACAATTGATTTTATTAGGTCATGGTGAAAATAGTATTTATTCTATCGAAATGGAATTGAAAGAGCTATACGGTGACACAGATATTGTCGTTACCACAGAAATTGCTGATGTACAGGATGATCTGAAAATGATGTCAGTAATGAGTCAATATCAGCCTCAAGTTGTTTATCATGCCGCTGCACATAAGCATGTACCATTGATGGAACGTAACCCCGAAGAAGCTATCAAAAACAATTTAATTGGGACAACAAACGTGGCAAAAGCGGCAAGCTGGAATGGGGTCGAGACGTTTGTAATGATTTCTACAGATAAAGCTGTGAATCCGACAAGTGTAATGGGAGCAACAAAAAGGCTTGCTGAAATGGTAATTCAAAACTTGGACAAAACAAGTAATACAAAGTTTGTGGCTGTAAGATTTGGTAATGTATTAGGAAGCCGCGGTAGTGTTATACCGTTGTTTAAAAAACAAATTAAGCAAGGTGGTCCAGTTACGGTTACACATCCAGATATGATTCGTTACTTTATGACAATTCCAGAGGCGTCCAAGCTTGTAATACAGGCTGGTGCATTAGCTAAAGGTGGAGAAATATTTGTGTTAGATATGGGAGATCCTGTGAAAATAGTAGATCTTGCGAAAAATTTAATTACATTATCAGGAAATTCGCTAGAAGAAATACAAATAGAGTTCACTGGAATAAGACCTGGAGAGAAGCTCTTTGAAGAACTATTGAAAAAAGAAGAAATACATGAACAACAAATTCATCCTAAAATTTATATAGGTAAAACATCGAACCTTTGTATAAACGAAATTGAAGCAGTTCTCCAAACTTATAAGAATCTCGAGAAGACGGAATTAAGAAAACGTGTATTGACATTGGCAAATAGTCATATAACTCCACAAAATATGATGTAAATATGGATTTTGATCTGCATATATATGCTTAGAATTATGTTTTACTATGTAGAGAAATGAGAATGAAGTATGCACAGGTGGTTAGTTACAATATAACAATTGTAGGGTGATATATATATGGAAAATAAAGTATTATTTTGTGCGACGGTAGACTTTCACTTTAAAGCATTTCATTTGCCATATATGAAATGGTTTAAAGAACAAGGCTGGGAAGTCCATGTTGCTGCTGCTGGCAACATGGAACTTCCATATGTGGATAAGAAGTATGACATTTCTATTCAAAGGTCACCTTTGCAATTTAAGAATATTAAGGCTTATAAAGAGCTGAAAGATATTATTTATGAAAATCAATATAAAATTATTCATTGCCATACCCCGATGGGGGGAGCCGTTGCACGTTTGGCAGCAAGAAAGTCTAGAAAGCATGGAACAAAAGTTTTATATACTGCGCATGGATTTCATTTTTGTAAAGGTGCCCCGCTTGCAAATTGGCTGTTATATTATCCAATTGAAAAAATGCTAGCAAATTATACAGATTGCCTCATTACAATTAACCAAGAAGATTATAACTTGGCTGTTCAGCGAAAGTTTAAAGTACCTAAAATTGAACAAATTCATGGGGTGGGAGTGGACACAGAATATTTTAAACCAGTTAGTGAGGCTCAAAAGAATTGTCTAAGGATTGAGATGGGTTATAAACCGGATGATTTTTTAATGTTTTATGCGGCTGAGTTTAATAAAAATAAAAATCAGCAGTTTTTGATTCGTTCATTGGCCTTAATAAAAGATCATGTTCCCAATGCGAGGCTTCTATTGGCTGGGAATGGTCCTTTGATAAATGATTGCAAAAATTTAGCTGAAAAAATGGGCGTATTTGAAATGATAGATTTCCTTGGTTATAGGAATGATATTGCAAAAATTTTACCTATTTGTGATATTTCTGTTGCATCCAGTCTACGTGAGGGGTTACCAGTTAATATTATGGAAGCGATGGCTTGCGGGTTGCCTGTTATAGCTAGTGAGAACAGGGGCCATAAAGAGTTAATTCAAAATGGTGTAAATGGTTGGACAGTAGGTCGTGAAGACATACAGACAATGGCAGAAAAGATAAAATATCTTGCTGAAAATAGTAGCTTACAAGGCATATTCGGAGAGTCTGGTCGTGAGATTATTAAAAATAATTATGCCGTCAATAAAGTATTAGAAGAAAAGAGCTATATTTACACCATGTTTATGAGTGGAACGGAGGCGTTAGATTGGATTGTCCATTAAGAATCTTACATGTTGTAGTCAATATGAACCGTGGTGGTGCAGAAACCCTTATTATGAACTTGTACCGGAATATAGATCGAAATAAAGTGCAGTTTGATTTTCTTACTTGTAAGGAAGGTGTTTTTGATACAGAAATATCAGAATTAGGTGGGAAAGTGCACAGGATTCCATATATTACTGATGGTGGTCATAACGAATACATAAAGTCTTTAGATAATTTTTTTGAATCTCATCAAGAATATAAGATTGTACACTCACACATGGATAAGATGAGTGGATTTGTGTTACGTGCAGCTAAGAAAGCCGGTATACCAGTTCGTATCGCACATAGTCACAATACTAGCAGTGAAGGTGGAGTTGCTGCGAAAGTATATAAGTGGTATGCAGGGAAGTATATATTAAGAAGTGCGACACATCTTCTAGCATGCTCGGATGCAGCATCTCACTGGTTATTTGCAGGTAAAACAGATACTGCCACGATTTTAAAAAATGGAATTGAGCCTGAAAAGTTTTCATTTTCCCCCGAAATTAGAAAACAGATAAGAGAGGAACTAAATCTTACAGTTGATAACTTTGTAGTAGGGCATGTAGGAAGGTTTGCGCATCAAAAAAATCATGGATTCCTTATAGAAGTGTTTGCTCAGTTAGTTAAACTTAGAAGAGATTCCGTTCTTGTTTTGGTGGGGGATGGTCCGTTACGGTTAAAGAGTGAACAAAAAGTGGAAGAATTAAATTTAGGGGCTAATGTAAAGTTTCTTGGCATAAGGAGCGATATCGACCATTTACTTCAAGCTTTTGATGTATTTGCATTCCCATCCATTCATGAAGGATTGCCTGTTACTCTTATAGAAGCGCAAGGAGCTGGGTTATCTTGTGTAATCTCGGATGCGATAACTAAAGAAGTAGACATGGGAGCAGGTCTAGTGAGTTTTGAAAGCATAAATACCTCTCCCGAAATATGGGCGCAGGATATATTGGATGTCAATAAACGTATGCAAGATGTAGAAGGATATATCAAGAAAGAAGGATATGATATAAGTGAATCGGCTACTTGGCTTGAGAATTTTTATCTTCAAGCGCTTTAATTAATAGTAACTTCTATATTTTAAATAATGTCTAAAGGATTAAAAAGGAGCACAATGATGTCAAGAGTTTCATGTTGTCTTAGGCTAGGAGAAGTTCCGCTGCATCTCTATAATATAACTGCAGGTTTTGTTCTACTTGCTCAACAAGGAGTAATAGACTTGAGGATAGAGAAACTTAGTAAGAATCATCAAGATCAATTACCTTATAATATGATGGAAGTTATAATCAACGGGAAAACTCGAGTGTTATATGATGTTAATGATGGTTATGATAATTTGCTTAAGCAAAATCAGGATTATGTTGAGTTTATGAATGTGTTGTTAGAAAAATACGACTTTTACTTTAAGCGAAGTTTTAATAGTTTTTATAATTCAAAGTTAAGGCATAAGGAAAAAATTTATCCTCTTGGATTAAATTATATGGTTACAATACCTGGAAATATTGCGCATTCACCGATGCCTCAAGATCCACTTAGGGAGAAAATTAAGAAAATAATACGGAAGGTTCCGTTGTCTCAATATTACAATGGTTTATATCGTATTAATTCTTTTGAAGATATACCTCATAAAGAAATAGATTCAAAAATTCTTTTTATGGCTAGGCTATGGGATGTAAATGGAGATTATGAAGGGCAAATTTCTTCGAATAAAAAGGAAGAACGTGCATATATTAATGATTTTCGAGCAACATGCATTAGACTTTGTCGAAAAGAGTTTGGAGATAAATTTTATGGAGGAGTAGCACCATCAGAATTTGCATATAAAAATTATGCAGATATTGTCATAGAAGACGGAAAAGCTACTGAACGGAATAATTACCTAAGAAAGGTAAAAGAATCTGCAATTTGTATTGCAACTATGGGATTACATCAATCTATTGGTTGGAAATTTGCAGAGTATGTTGCAGCAAGCAAGGCTATAGTAACAGAAGAATTACATTATGAAGTCCCAGGTGATTTTCGTGATGGTCAAAATTATCTTGTTTTTAAAACACCAGAAGAATGTATAAATCAAATATATACTTTATCAAATGATGAAAATTATAGATATCAAATGATGATTAACAATTATAGATATTACCATGAATATGTAAGACCTGATAGATTAGTATTAAATAGTATATTAACAATATTAGGGGATGAATTTTAATAGATTAGATGATTGATGGAGAGATGTAAATTGAAACCTACTCTTACAATTTTTACACCTACATTTAACCGTGCTTACACGCTGCATTTATGTTATGAAAGTTTAAAGCGACAGACAAGTAAGGATTTTGTTTGGTTAATTATTGATGATGGATCTACAGATGACACAAGAGAGTTAATAGAAAATTGGATTTCCCAAGGCAGTATCTCAATTCAGTATCATTATCAAGAGAATCAGGGAATGCACGGGGCACATAATACTGCTTACGAATTAATTGATACGGAACTTAATGTTTGTATTGATTCTGATGATTATATGGCGGATGATGCCGTTGAAAATATCACTCGTTTTTGGAAGGAGTATGGAAGTAATGATTACGCTGGCATAATAGGATTAGACGCTAATCCAAATGGAAAAGTTATTGGAACGATGATGCCGGAACATGTGAAGGAATCTAAACTGACAGATTTGCATGCGAAATATAAAGTCACAGGTGATAAAAAGTTAGTTTATCGATCAGAGTTAACACGAAAAACCCCACCATATCCAATATTTCCGGGCGAAAAGTACTGTCCTTTAAGTTATAAATATATTCTTATTGATCAAGAGCAGCCTTTACTCATCATGAATAAAGTTCTTTGTCATGTTGAGTATTTAGCAGATGGATCTAGCATGAACATTATTAAGCAATATAGAAAAAACCCCCAAGGGTTCTCATTCTTTAGAAAAGTTGCTATGAAATATGCTCCTACATTAAAAGAAAAATTTCGAGAATCTATACATTATGTATCTAGCAACTTGATGATCAAAAACTATAAATTTCTTATTGAGTCCCCATGTAAGCTTATTACTTTGGTGGCTACACCTTTTGGGATTATGCTTCATTTTTATATTCAAAAGACGAGTAAAGCTACTGTTTTGAAAAATAAATAGTAGGTCTTTAATTAACTATGTATTTTATTGTCACATGTATTTAGATTGTAAGAGAAATATAGGACTTGATAGGCTATATTATTGAATTATTTGGTTAAAGAATAGCAAAGAGTTCTATATTTGCAATCTATAATATGAAAGGAATTTAAAAATGTTTATATTTTGGGTTACGCTGGTCTTAGTTTATATTCTTTCTTTTTTAGCAAGATATTTTTCTACTCCTGTAATAAGGGGACCACACATTGTTCAATCAAAGCCAAATAAGCTGTTAGTATTTTTAACAATAGTTATTCTTGTAATGGTGTCTGGTCTCCGTAATAATATCGGGGATACTTTTTTTTATATGTATTCTTATAAAAAAGATACGTTTGATTGGGAACATATAAAAGAAGGAAAAGATATGGGTTTTAATGTGCTTCAGATGATTTTAAAACAGTTCTCTAATGACCCTCAAATATTGATTTTTGTAACGGCACTAATAACAAATGTACTTATTGTGTTGGTTTTATATAAATATACAAGAATGTTCGAATTAAGTTTATATGTATATATAACAGGTGGAATGTATTTAATATCAATGAATGGGATAAGGCAATTTCTTGCAGCAGCAATTATTTTTGCTGCAACAAAATATATATTTGAAGGTAACTGGAAAAAGTATATTCTAATTATTCTATTTGCATCAACAATACATCAAACTGCACTTATCCTTATTCCAATATATTTTATGATTAGGAGAAAAGCATGGTCATGGGAAACGTATGTAACCCTTTTTTGCTCTGTATTCATAGTTATAGGGTTTAATCAATTTTTAGATACGTTATTCTCAGTCATAGGAGATAGTCAGTATGGAGATTACAAGAACTTTTCTGAGGGCGGAGCAAATATACTTAGAGTTGGAGTTAATATTCCTCCAATTATTATTGCTTACATTGGAAGAGAGAAACTTAGGGAAATATTTCCTAAAAGTGACTATGTAGTAAATATGTCTATATTAGGACTTGTATTCATGATAATTTCAACACAAAATTGGATTTTTGCAAGATTTTCTATATATTTTGGATTATACCAATTAATTTTAATTTCATGGATTATAAAATTATTTACTGATAAAGACCAAAAACTAGTTTATTATGCAATATTAGTATTTTATTTTATTTTCTATGCATACGAGAATGTAATAACATTAAACATTATTTATAAAAGTAATTTTTTAAATTTCTAAGTTTTTTAAGGTGAAATATGTTAATGACTAGTTGATCAATGAAATATGGAAATTTAGGTGTATAGGTATATTATTCTATATAGTTTAGAAAGGGGATACTGAGTTGGCATTTACAGAAAAGATTCCACGCATCATTCACTATTGTTGGTTTGGTAAAGGAGAAAAACCTATAATAGTAAAAAAATGTATAGATAGCTGGAAAGAGAATTTAGCTGGTTATGAAATAATTGAGTGGAATGAAGATAATTTTGATATAAATTGTAATTTATATGTCAAGGAAGCCTATGAATACAAAAAATTTGCATTTGTAAGTGATTATGTAAGAGTATACGCTCTTTATAAATTTGGAGGAATTTACTTAGATACGGATGTGGAGGTATTCAAATCTTTTGATGATATGCTACATCATGATTCATTTTGGGGATTTGAACAAGAGAACTATATAGCTACAAGTACAATAGGAGCGACTAAAGGAAATGTGTTAATAAGAATGTTTCTAGATTCATACGAAGAAAAAAGTTTTATTAAAGAGGATGGAAAGTATGACAGTTTAACCAATGTGGCCATTATAAGCGAGATACTAAAAAATAAAGGATTACAGTTGAATGGAGAATATCAAGAAATAAGTGGGATAGGAGCCTTCTATCCTCAAACATATTTTTCTCCATATGATTATATTAACTGTAGAAAATTTATTACTCCAAATACATATGCAATGCATCATTTTTATAAAAGTTGGTTACCACCTAAAGCAAGATTGAAGAGTGGTTTAAAACTGTTAGCATCTAAGGTTATAGGTGGAGAAAATATAGCGCGGATAAGAAAATTTGTTACAAAAAATTAGGAGGCATATATGAAGGATATACTGGTGGCCTCATTTGATATGGAAGTTGGAGGAGTAGAAAGAAGCCTTATAAGTATGCTTGAGGGTTTTGATTACAAAAAATACGCTGTTGATTTAATGCTGTATAGACATCAAGGGGATTTTATGGAATTAGTTTGTAACAAGGTAAATTTATTAGAAGAAGTTCCACAATACACCACCTTTAGGAAGTCAATCGGAGAAACTTTAAAGGATAAAGAATATGGCATTGGATTTTCTAGAATTTTATCTAAGATAAATACTCGTTTTGCAGGAAAAGCTAAAGGAATAGTAGAGACAGGATATTATCAAATGCAATTAATGTGGAAATATGCTATTCCATTTTTACCTAAACTAGATAAAGAGTATGATGTTGCAATTAGTTATTTGTGGCCGCATTATTTTGTAGCAGATAAGGTCAAGGCTAAGAAAAAAATAGCATGGATTCATACAGATTATTCTACAATTGAGACAGATATAGAGATGGATTTAAAAGTATGGAATAAATTTGATTGTATTGTAGCTGTATCAGAGGCATGCAAAAATTCATTTTTAAAAAAATATAGTGCATTAAAAAATAAGGTTATAGTAATGGAAAATATAACCTCCCCGCAGTTTATTAGAGACATGGCGAATGAAGAAATAGATACCCCTATGCTCCTTGATAACCGTTTTAAAGTTATAACTGTGGCTAGACTATCTCATGCAAAAGGAATCGATAATGCTGTTAGGGCTTTAAGGATATTGAAAGATAAAGGCTATGAGAATATAGCCTGGTATGTAGTTGGATATGGTGGAGACGAAACAATGATTAAAAATCTAATAAGGGATTTGAAATTAGAAAATAGCTTTGTGTTGCTAGGAAAGCAAATTAATCCATATCCATATATAAAAGAAGCTGATTTATATGTCCAACCATCTAGATATGAGGGAAAAGCTGTTACAGTAGGAGAGGCTCAGATACTTGCAAAACCAGTCCTAATTACAAATTATACAACCGCAAACAGTCAAGTGAAAAATGGGGTTGACGGATATATTACGGAATTATCCGTTGAAGGAATAGCAGATGGAATAGAAAAATTGTATAAGGATGCTACCGTAAGAAAGCAGTTAGCTAACAATTGTAGTAATACTGATTATAGTAATAAGTATGAATTAAATAAGTTGTATGAAATTATAGAGGCTTAAAAGTTTATTAAGTGTATTGGTACAACTACAAAAATTTTTAAAAATGAAAGTATAAGGGATTCAAAGTAAAGGGGTGATTTGCCCATGAATAGAAATGTCAGTGTAATTATACCGGTTTATAATGCTGGTAAATATATTACTCGGTGTATAGAATCACTGTTAAATCAGGTGCTTCATAACTGCGAATTTATCTTTATTAATGATGGTTCAACGGACAATAGCGTAGAGATTATTGAAAAGTATAGGGCACTAGATGACAGGATTATACTTATAAATCAAAAAAATCAAGGTGTGAGTATTGCAAGGAATCAAGGACTTCTTATAGCTAATGGTGAATATATTGGATTTGTTGATGCTGATGATTATGTAGAAGCGGATATGTATGAAACTCTGTATAATTCAGCAAAACAAAGCAATTGTGATGTAATTATATCAAATTTAAGAAGTGAGATTGAAGGGCATAAGGTAACAATTGAATATCCATTTCCAACTAATATCGTTCTAAAAAAAGAATATATAAATAAAGAGATATTACCCTATTTTCTTAAAAGCGATAATTTAAATACTGCTGTAAACAAAATTTATAAAAATAGCATAATAACGAAAAATAATGTGAAGTTTCCAGAGAAGGTTGCATTAGGAGAAGATGGAATGTTTAATATTCAGTTTTTTAGTAATGCAACTAATATGAAATATATAGATTATACGGGATATTATTATAGGGATGTAGCGGGTAGCGCAACTCGGGATATCTCAAAAAAAGATTATTTCAAGCGAGCTGTAGAAGTATATAATATGGAACTACCGAAAATTTACATCGAAAAGGTCGATAAGGCAAAGATACGTGAATTGAAATCAAGAAAGTTTATAAATAGTGTAATTTCCTACGTATATATTTATTTTGAACCGTCTAAGGAAATACGGTTTAGTGAGAGATATGAATACATAAAAAATATGATATGCAATAAATATGTTAGAGAGGCATTGCCACTATATTGTGAAGTAACTTATAGCAAGCTTGGTAGATATGAGAAATTTTTAATAAATATGATTAAAAGAAAATCTACTGTGGGGTTATACTTCGCAGTCTCTTACAGCAGGCTTAGAAATAAATAAAACTGGAGGAATTTAGTGTGAAGTTTATGATGTTTGCCCATGGGGGCAGTTTGAATAGAGGGTGCGAAGCGATAGTTCGAGCTTCTACAAATATTATAAAAGAAAAAATAGATGGAGCAAAAGTATGTTTGGCATCAGATAGACCTGAAACAGATAAGGTAATCAATAAGTTAGATTATATATATGATGGCTCTAGCCGCAGTCTGAAAAAATATTCATATGATTGGTTATTGTCCTCAGTTAAAGTAAAACTCTTTAACGATGAGTCTTATGCATTAGGGAAAATTCATCATAACATAATAAAGCATATAAAAAGTTCCGATGTATGTTTATCTATCGGAGGGGATAATTATTGCTATGGAGAGCAACCTGGGTGGTATGAGATTGATAGAAGAGTAAAAATGCAGGGAAAAAAGCTAGTACTATGGGGATGTTCTATAGGAGAAGAGGATATGTCTGAAAGAAAGTTGGAAGATCTAAAGCTCTTTGATTTAATATTAGCACGCGAAAGTCTTACCTATAATATGTTAAAAAAACAAGGATTAAATAATGTTCAATTGTGTGCTGATGCTGCGTTTACAATGGAAAAAGAAGAATTGGAGTTGCCTAATGGATGGCAGGAAGGAAATACAATGGGTCTTAATTTTAGCCCGCTTGTATGGAATAGAAATGAGAATTCTCAAGTTGCGGTAAGAGAGTTAATTAATCATATATTAAATACTACAGATATGACGATTGCTCTTACACCTCACGTTATTGAAGATGGGAACAATGATTACGAAGTTCTCTACAAATATTACCAAGAATTTAAGGACACAGGCAGAGTGATTCTGTTACCAGATAACTTAAATGCAATACAGTATAAGGGGTATATAGCTAGAATGCGTTTCTTTATAGGAGCTCGAACGCATGCAACTATAGCTGCTTACTCTAGTTTTATTCCGACTATGGTATTGGGATATAGTGTAAAGTCCAAAGGGATATCTAAAGATATATTTGGGGAAGAAAAATTAGTTTTAGATATAGAGGAGATATCTGATAGTAATAAATTAAAAGCAAGATTTGATGAGATGGTACGAGAGGAAGAGGAGATAAGGCAAAAGCTACGACAATCTATACCTAATGTAAAGAAAATGTCCTACAAAGCAGTAGAGTATTTGAAAGAATTGTCTAATTAATTTGGGGTATATTATGAAAAAAAAACTACTATTTGTTATGCCTAGTTTATCTACTGGTGGTGGAGAGAAAAGCTTGATAAATCTACTATCACAAATAGATTACAGTTTATATGATGTAGATTTATTTTTGTTTAGTAAAACAGGAACATTCATGAATTCAATACCAAGAGAGGTAGATATATTAGATTTGCCAAGTGATTATAAAATATTTGCATCGAGCCTTAAAAATTCAATAATGGGCTTTTTAAAGAATGGGCAAATTAAATTGGTATATTCAAGATTGATGTTCACCATTAAGAATAGATTGATAAAGAATGCTGCTATTTCAGAACAGTATACATGGGAATATCAAAGTAAGTCATTTGAAGTTTTAAGGAAAGAGTACGATGTAGCGATTGGTTATCTTGAGAAGTCTTCAATATATTTTGTAGTTGATAAAGTGAATGCGAAAAAAAAGGCCGGATGGATACATACAAACTACTCGAATTCAGGTATGGATCGTCAGTTTGATAATCCATATTTTGAACAACTAGATAATCTAATAACGGTTTCAGAAGAGTGTGCAAAATCGTTACAGGAAAACTTTCCACATTTAAAAAATAAAGTTACGGTTATATATAATATAGTAGCTCCTAGGATTATATATGATTTATCTAAAGAAGATATAAAAGATGATAGTTTGTTTGATAGAAATTATACTAATATTATTACTGTCGCTAGATTAAGTCATGAAAAGGGTTTAGATTTAGCGGTGAAATCTTGTAAGTTAATTCTAGAAAAAGGATACAAGATAAAGTGGTATGTACTAGGGGATGGGGATGAAAGAGATAAATTAGAAAGTTTAATAGAAGATAATCATCTATCCCAACATTTTAAAATCTTAGGTGTTCGAGAAAATCCATATCCCTATATACGAAAAGCAGATGTATATGTACAGCCATCTAGGTATGAGGGTAAGTCTATAGCAATTGATGAAGCAAAAATATTGCATAAACCGATAGTGGTGACCAACTTCGAAACTGCAAAAGATCAAATAAATCATGGAATAAACGGAATTATTGCTGAGATGTCTGAAGAAGGAATAGCAACTGAAATTGAAAGGCTTATCAAAGATATAGAATTAAGGGAAAGAATCGTAAATAATTTATCTACAGAAAAGTTAGGAACCGAAAAAGAAATAAATAAGCTCTACGGAATTCTTTAAAAGGTGATTATTATGAAAAAAGACGTATTATTTGTTATCAATAATTTGAACTGCGGTGGGGCTGAGAAGTCATTAATCTCTCTGTTGAATACGATGGATTACTCTCGCTATAATGTGGATTTATTTTTATTTAAGCATGAAGGTTTATTCCTTAATAAAATCCCTAAAAAAGTGAATGTATTGGAAGAACCTTCTGAGTATCAGTTGTTTGATATGCCGATAAAAGCAGCTATCATGAAATGCTTGCGACAAGGAAGACTAGATATAGCCTTATCAAGGGTTTGTGCGGGTTACATATTTAAAAGTGAAAAAAACAAAGCCCGTTGTGAACAGAGAGTATGGCGATATCTATCAAAATCTTTACAGAATATAAGTAAAAAGTATGATGTAGCGATTGGGTACTTAGAAAAAAACCCAGTTTACTTTTGTATAGACAAAGTAAATGCGAATAAGAAAATTGGTTTTATACACACTGATTATGACAAATTAGGAATGGATCCTAACATTGATATGGGTTATTTTCGTTCATTGGATCATATAGTGACGGTGTCTGAGGAATGTGCCAATGTTTTAAAACAAAGATTTTCTATATATAACGACAAAATAGGTGTTATTCATAACATCGTATCTCCAAGTACGATAAATAAAATGTCACAGGAAGAGGTAGATCTAGAGCGTAAAGGGGTAAAGCTTGTTTCTGTAGGAAGGTTAAGTCATGAAAAAGGATTTGATTTGGCTATAGAAGCATGTAAGAATCTGGTTGGAGATGGATATGAAATCAAGTGGTATATCATTGGAGAAGGGGAAGGGCGAGGCAAGTTAGAAAAAATGATAGAAGAAAATCACCTTCAAAATCATTTTTTACTGTTAGGACTGAAAGAAAATCCCTATCCGTATATAAGAGAAGCAGATATATATGTACAACCATCCAGGTTCGAAGGAAAATCTATCGCAATAGACGAAGCAAAAATACTGCATAAACCAATAGTGGTAACAAATTTCAGTACAGCTAAAGACCAAATTAAAAATGAAGAAAATGGGCTGATGATAGACATGGATGCTCACTCACTTTCGGAGGGAATTAAGAAATTAATACATAATGAAGAATTAAGAAATAAGTTAATAAAGAACTTATCAGATGAAGAGCTAGGAACCGAGTCGGAGATAAAAAAATTATATACATTATTTAAGTAGTATAGAAAGGACATAATTATATGGTTATACAGGCAGTGTGCTTTGTGTTACTTGCCGTAATCGCAATTATTGTAGTGATTGATTTCATTCCTATAGGAAAGAATTGGTTGGGAAGAATAAAAATAGGAAGATATACGGATAAAAGCTTATGGAATCAGTCAATCACTCATATAGGTGTTAAGTGGCTAAATAAAACACCAAAGATTAAGGTAACTGATAACACAAGATTAATAGCAATTGATATGTTGAAAGGAAATTATACGAAAAGCGCTATACAGCATTGGCAAGAAGCATCTTTAATATTAGGGTTGTCTGAATACCTGAAATATAATGATGACAGAGCAGTAAAACATGAAATCACAAAGTTTTTGAACTCCAAATTTGATTCTAACGGTCAGTGGGTACACAAACCTCAGTATGTAGATGGGGCAATACTTGCTTATGCTATTATGAAGCTGGATTTTGAGGAGATAGATAAATATAAAAAAGCTTTGGATGCTACTTGGGAAATGATACAAGAGCATATAGGTGAGGATGGTACGATAGAATATAGAAAGTTTATGAAGGGGTATCGATACGTAGATACCATTGGTTTCATATGTCCATTCTTAGTGACTTACGGCATTAGGTATAACAAAAGTGAGTGTATAGATTTGGCTGTAAAGCAGATTAAAGAATATGAAACATATGGAATGTTAAACTTAAGTCATATACCATGTCATGCTTATAGATTAGAAGATAAAGTTCCTCTAGGTTTATATGGCTGGGGAAGAGGTCTTGGATGGTTTGCTATAGGTCTTATAGATACGTGGAATGAATTACCGGAAAACAACGGCTATAAACCTGTATTAGAAGAAAGTGTACGTAAATTTGCAAAAGCTACGATGAAATTTCAACAACAAGGCAATTGGAATTGGACTGTAACCAGAAACGAATGCGGACCAGATTCCTCCGCTACATCCACACTGGGGTGGTTTATGTTGAATGCAGCAAAGATAGAAGATATTTCAAAGGAATGTTTGGAAAGTGCAGATAAAGCTATCGGTTATTTGATGGGAGTGACAAGAAGAAACGGAGCGGTCGACTTCTCTCAAGGTGATACGAAGGATATAGGTGTATATTCTACGTTATTCGATATATTGCCATTCACACAAGGGTTTTGTATTAGATTAATTAATTTACGTAATAATTATAAAATTTAGTTATCCTTATAAGGATAACTAAATTTTAATAGTTAGATTAATAAATTTTATTTTAGAACAGAGGGAAGAATTATGACGAGACGTTATAAAGAATTGGATTCCCTTCGGGGTATTGCTGCAATCATTGTTCTATTAGGACACTTCTTAGCATTATTTCCGATATTAGGTAAAAAGGTAATGTATTCAACATTTGGGGCCTATTTTTCTATATTATGGCAAGGTCATTCGGCTGTTATTATATTTTTTGTGTTAAGTGGATTTGTTCTATCCTTGCCTTTTTATAAAGGGACGGAATTTAATTATTTAAAGTATCTTATTAAAAGAGTTTGTAGGATTTACATTCCTTATATTGTGATTCTTTTTATTGCAATAGGAATTAAATTGGGGATTCATTCTAAAATTGGTACCATTCCTGGTTTGGTACAATGGGGTTCATGGAACATAGAAGTTTCTTTTAATAGAGTAATAGATCATATTTTATTCTTGAGAGAATTTAATTCTGATGCGTTTATTATGGTGATTTGGTCATTAGTTCACGAGATGCGAATTTCCATAGTGTTTCCTTTAATTATTTTTCTTTTACTTAGAGTAAACTGGAAAGTAAGTATTGGGATAGCGATGTTTTTATCAGTTATTGGTTATTTATTAATGAAGAACATTCCAAGCGAATTTAATATGCCAGTATCCACCAATTACTTTATCACATTACATTATAGCTCAATGTTTATTATTGGTGCACTACTAGCCAAAAACAGAGAATATTTAGTGAGTAAAATTATTAATTCAAAAGTAAAATATATATTATTGCCTTTAGGTCTTTTATTTTTTAGCTATCCCCGTATCCCATTTATGTTACTTTCCAAACTAATTGGTGAAATTGATTATGATTTGTATCTTATTATTATCGATTGGTATATATGTTTTGGTGCAGTTTTAATTATTCTATCCGCTCTAAGTTCAAAACTATTTTCTAAATTATTACTGATTAAACCAGTACAATTTATAGGGGAAATATCATATAGTCTTTATTTAGTACATCCAATTGTTCTATTAACAACAGTTCATATTTTCTATGGAAAGATATCAGTGCCTTTAATTTTATTAATTTCTTTCTTATTTACTATGGTTGTGTCGGTCTTATGTTATAAATTTATTGAAATTCCATCAATAAAAATAGGCCGGAAACTTGCCACTAAAAATTCTAGAGGCGATGTTTCGTTGAGAAAAAAGGCTAGTTGAAAAATTGGGAAATAATAAGAATAAATATTATGTAAGATGTGAATAGAGGGATAAGATTAATTTTCTTAAGAAAAAGAGGAAAGATAATCTAATGTTCTATCGAGAAAAGTATTAGAAAGGAGCTTGGTATGGTGCAAATAAAAATAAAAAGTATGTTAGTTTTTATTTGGAATAAATTGATCGATATGAAAATTCAGAGTTTGAATCGATTAACTATCATAAAAGATCGATTCACGAAGTGCTTTTTCAAGCCCCCTAGAATTCAATCTATAGATGAAACTTTAAAAAAAATTATTCATGATAAAGCTTCCATAGCCAGGTATGGTGATGGTGAATTTAAATTAATTCATAATCTAGATATAACATTTCAACGGGCTGATCATTTGTTATCAAAAAGATTAAAAGAAATATTGCTAAGTGAAGATGAGAAGTTCTTAGTTTGTTTACCGGATGTTTTTCAAGATTTATCAAAATATGCAGATGAACCAAAGGGTTATTGGAGTCTTCATACTGCAA
Organism: Bacillus sp. MYb56; assembly: GCF_002976445.1. Classification (NCBI taxonomy): domain Bacteria; kingdom Bacillati; phylum Bacillota; class Bacilli; order Caryophanales; family Bacillaceae; genus Bacillus; species Bacillus sp. MYb56. The sequence continues at coordinate 42,719 of NZ_PCOH01000011.1, read as the reverse complement.
AATATAGATTAAAGTGGTATAAAGACTTGAAGAAGGGAAAAGTATATTATAATTCCTTTATATCGAGATTCTATTATCCCTTTCGAGATAAGTCAAAATGTAAAGAATGGTTTATATTATTAAAATTAATATGGAAAGATAGGGATATAGTTTTAATAGAGGGCAGTAAGAGTAGATTAGGTATTGGAAATGATCTGTTTGACAATGCTAAATCAATTGAAAGGATTTTAGTACCAGAGGAGCACGCATTCTTACATTACAATAAAATCTTAATAGCAGCAAAAAAAAATAATAAATCTAAATTGATTCTATTAGCAATAGGGCCTACTGCTACTATATTAGCATATGATTTGTATAAAGAGGGATATCAAGCAATTGATATAGGGCATGTGGATATTGAATACGAATGGTTTTTAAGACAAGCAAAAACTAAAATCAAAATTGAAAATAAGTACGTATGTGAAGCAGGTGCTGGACAAAATGTGGGCGATATTCAAGATGAAAAATATTTAAGCGAAATTAAAGCTGTAATAAGATAGGCATGAGGGTTTAACTTATGTAAGTAATGTAGAGGTGAAAGGATTGCATGAATTAATAAGTGTTATTGTTCCCATATATAATGTGGAAAAATGGTTAGCTAGATGTATTGAAAGTGTTTTAAAACAGCCTTTCGTCAATATTGAATTAGTTCTAGTCAATGATGGTTCAACAGATAAATGTGGTGAAATATGTGAAGGATATTTAGAAAAGGATAATAGAATTAAAGTAATCTATAAAGAAAATGGAGGAGTGAGTAGCGCAAGGAATGCAGGGATCGAGGCTGCTACAGGGAAGTATATAGTGTTTATAGATCCCGATGATGAGGTAAGCGAAAACTATTTTACTAGGTTATATGGTACTGCGGAAGATAAAAAGTGTGATGCTGTAATATGCGGATACAAAACTGTTCCAAATAATAATAGTATTATTCCTAACTTCAAATTAGATACTGTTATGAACGGGAGAGATTTTGTACTGAGCTCTCCGAATGTTCATTCCAAGAATGATCTATGCTTTGCATGGAGGTATATATACAATTTAAGCATTATAAAAGAAAAAAACATCAGATTTAATGAACAAATGTTTATTGGAGAAGATGTTATTTTTAATTTAGAGTTTTTATTGCACTCACAAAGGGTATGTGCAATCTCAGAAGTTCTTTATTTTTATAATATTAATAATCCAAATAGCTTAATGAGGGTTCCGTATAAACCAAATTTAGAGAACAGTTTAGTTTTACAATATCAAATGAGAAGACAACTTTCACAAGAATTTGGTTTACTGCACGATAAGCAATTTAAAAAAGATATGGCTAATTATTATATAAATCACATATATAGACTGTTGGTTAATAATTTAAAAAGCGATCCTAATGTGGATGTTAATAATGCTTTTCGTAGAATAGTGAATTATGAAATGTTCTCAGATAGTGTAAAAGGAATTGGTTTTTCATATCGATGCAATAACTTTAAGGAGTATATATATTATTTAGCAATAAAGTTTAAAGTGTACCCTTTAATAGTTGCAGCATATAAAAGAGAAATCAGGTAATACTCTTGGATTAAAAGTGTTTTCATACTTTCTGAAGTGGGAGGAAAAATGAGAGTTAAAAATTCAATAATTAATATATCAGCCGGTATAGGTAGTCAAGTTATTATTACGTTACTAAGTTTTGCTTCCAGAACCATATTTATTACTTATTTAGGTGTTGAGTACCTGGGGGTAAATGGATTATTTACTAATATATTAGGAATGTTATCTTTAGCTGAAGCAGGAATAGGATCTGCTATCATATATAATCTATATAAACCAGTGGCAGAAAATAATCAGGATAGAATCAATATGCTTATGAATTTTTATAGAAAGGCATATATGGCAATAGCTTTAATAGTATTGTTACTAGGATTACTTTTATTACCTTTCCTTGGATATATTGCTAAAGATGCAAAGGTAGACAATATTCATTTTATTTATATTATATTTTTAATTAATACAGCTTCATCTTATCTATTTTCTTATAAAACCTCATTTTTAAATGTATGTCAAAAGGGATATATTGTTACAGGGATTTATTCTATCTCATCTATTATATCTACTTGCGTTAAAATAGGAATTTTATACTTTACGCATAGTTATATTTTATATCTAATAATCGATATTATTATAACAATTAGTACCTCTGCGTTCTTGGCTATATTGGTAGATAAGATGTACCCATTTTTAAAAAATAAAGCAGCAAGCAAATTAGATAGTGAAACCAAAAGTAATATTGTTAAAAATGTAAAGGCTTTAGTGCTACATAATATAGGGGGATATATTGTCTTTGGTACTGATAACATGTTAATTGCGTCTTTTGTCAGTGTTGCAGCTGTTGGATTGTATTCAAATTATTATATGTTAATTAACATTTGTAGAACCTTTATAAATCAAATCTTTGATAATATTAATCATAGTGTAGGGAATTTGGTTGCAAGAGAAAGCGATGAAAAAATTTATAGCATATTTAAGGTTACTATGCTTTGTAATTTTTGGATATACTCATTTTTTTCCATATTTTTATATATTATAATGCAACCCTTTATTACTTTATGGATTGGTTCGAAATTTATTATGGATATAAGTGTATTAATTATATTAATGATAAATTTTTATGTATCAGGAATGAGACGTTCTATATCTATGGTCAAAACAACATCAGGGATTTTTCATGAAGATAGGTATGCTCCCTTTTTAGAGGCTGCCGTGAATCTGGTGGCTTCTATTGTCTTGGTGCAATATATGGGTATAACAGGTGTTTTTATTGGAACACTTATAAGTACACTAGTGGTTCCATTTTGGATTGCTCCTTATTTAGTATATAAGAAAGTATTTCGTAAACCGGTTAGGGATTATTTTTTAAAATATACTTACTATGTGATGATAGGGCTAGGAGCTTGTGTTATCACAAGTTTAATATGTGATCTTATTCCGTATAATGGATTACTAGAATTAATATTAAGAGGGATGATTTGTTTAATAATTCCAAATGCTATTTATGTATTTGTTTTTTATAAGACAGATGAATTTAAGTATTTATTTGGAATTGTTAAAGGTATAATGGGAAACCTGAGGGTGAAAATTCAGTCAAATAAAAAGGGCACTTTTTAATTTGAAATGTACATTTCTATAATCTCGTTACTAACCCAATCCATCGGGCGCGATAAAGCCATTAACGAATCAACTTTACCAATTCATTAGGCACAAGCGCAAAAAAAATAGTATTTAAGAATCTTGCTTATTATAATCGAGCGCCAGCACCTAATGAATTGATGCAAAATTATAATGCTTTAAAGTAAGAGCAAGTAAATAAAAGGAAAGTATTAAGAATCTTTTAGAAATGAAACACCACTATGTTCTGTTGAATATGGTGGTGTTCTTATTACTGAGTATTTTAATTGAATATTTCACATGACATGTCCTTAAATAAAAAAGTAAATCAATTCGTTATTTTTCAACTATGAATGGGGCTGCTTTTTATGAAGATAGAAGTTTTAGGCAGTTATGGAGTAGAGGTTAATACATAAACCAAATTAGGAGTATGATTATATATGAAAAGACTTTTCGATTTGTTCGTTTCTTTGTCATTATTGGTGTTTCTTTTACCACTTATTATAATAGTGGCTGTTTTAGTTAGAATTAAGTTGGGTTCTCCTATCATATTTAAGCAGCAACGCCCGGGATTGCATGGTGTCCCTTTTTTTCTTTATAAGTTTAGAACTATGAATGACGAGAAGGATAGTGAGGGGAATGTGTTGCCCGATGATGTAAGGTTTACCCGTTTCGGAGGGTTTCTGAGAAAATATAGTTTAGATGAATTGCCACAGTTGTTTAATGTTATAAAAGGAGACTTAAGTTTGGTAGGCCCAAGACCATTATTGATGGAGTATTTGGAACTATATACAGAAGAACAGGCCAAGCGACATAATGTCAGACCAGGGATTACGGGATGGGCCCAAGTAAATGGGAGGAACGCGATTTCTTGGGAGGAAAAATTTGATTTTGATGTATGGTATGCAAAAAAACGGACTTTTTGGTTTGATATGAAAATTTTGTTGTTAACGGCAAAGAAAGTATTTAAGTCAGAAGGAATCAATCAAGTTGGGCATGTAACTGTGGAAAAATTTAATGGCACAAAGAATTCTTGAGGAGGTGAGATGGATGCGAATAATTATGATTGGGGCAGGTGGTCATAGTAAAGTAATCCGAGATATTATCCTATCGTATGGAAATTATGAAATCATTGCGCAATTAGATGATGTGTATAAAGAGTTAAAAGTTGAGGATGGCGTTTATTTTGGACCCATTTCTGCAGCTGCAAAGTTAATGGATGAATATGTAGATACAAAGTTCGTGATAGCTATAGGGAATAACAGAACAAGAAAGATAATTATGGAGCAGTTAGAGATTCCCAGTCATCGCTATGCGACGCTGATACATAAACAATCTATTGTTAGTTTAAGTGCAAAGATTGGAGCTGGTACGGTTGTGATGCCCGGTGCAATTATTAATGCAGATGCTGACATTGGGAATCACGTTATTGTCAATACAGGCGCTATTGTTGAACATGATAATAAGGTAAAAGATTTTGCACATATTTCCCCAAATGCAGTGCTTACAGGATCCGTTACTGTAGGAACAGGAGTACAGATAGGAGCAGGAGTTAATGTAATTCCAAATATTACAATTGGCGATTGGTCCATTATTGGTGCGGGGGCAACAGTAATTTGTGATATTGTAGCGAATTGTACAGCAGTTGGCATTCCAGCTAGAGTAATAAAAAAAGAATTATAGGAGAGTGTTTAAAGTGGTATATTCACAGGAAAAAACAAGAATCTATCTCTCCGCTCCACATATGAGCGGTAATGAACAAAAATATATAGGGGAAGCATTTGATATGAATTGGATTGCTCCACTTGGTCCAAGCGTAGATGCGTTTGAAAGTGAACTTTCATCCCATGTTGGAGTTCTTGATGCGGCTGCAGTTAGTTCAGGAACCTCTGCTATCCATTTGGCACTTCGCTTACTGGATGTAAGAGATGTAGATACGGTGTTTTGTTCAAGTCTTACTTTTATAGCGAGCGCAAATCCAATTTTATATTTAGGGGCTACACCAGTATTCATTGATTCAGAGCCTGAAACATGGAATATGTCACCGCAGGCTTTAGAATGTGCATTACGTGATGCAAAAGAGAAAGGGGTACTTCCGAAAGCAGTAATTGTTGTGAATCTATATGGACAAAGCGCTAAAATGGATGAGATTCTTTCGTTATGTAATACATATAATGTTCCAGTAGTAGAAGATGCAGCGGAATCACTTGGTTCTTTCTACAAAGGTAAAGCGAGTGGAACATTCGGAAAATTCGGTGTTTATTCATTCAATGGCAATAAAATCATTACAACCTCAGGTGGAGGTATGCTTGTTTCGAATGATGTCGAAGCATTAAGAAAAGCAAGATTTTTAGCTACCCAAGCAAGAGATCCGGCTCCACACTACCAACATAGTGAGGTTGGATATAATTATCGTATGAGTAATATTTTAGCGGGTGTAGGTAGGGCGCAGCTGCAAGTCTTACGAGATAGAGTACAGGCAAGGAGAAAAATATTTGATAGGTACTATCAAGAATTATCTCATATTCCAGGGGTACAGTTTATGCCTGAGTTAGAGGATACCTATTCAAACCGATGGCTTACAGTTCTTACTGTAGATGAAGAAAAAACAGGAGTATCGATTCAGGCATTACTGAAACAACTGGAAAATGAAAACATTGAGGCGCGTCCTGTTTGGAAACCTCTTCATATGCAACCGCTATTTGAGGGAATAACTTATTATTCTCATAGTGAACGTGAAGATATTGCTAGAAAACTATTTGAAACCGGTCTATGTCTTCCATCTGGATCAGGTATGACAGAAAAAGATCAGACAAGAGTTATTACATGTATTAAGAATATATTGACGGTAAGTGCTAGCATGTAAAGATAAAAAATAGAAAGAGCTTCAATTAAGAAAGGCGTTAATGAACTAGGAGGGTTTAATATCTCAGTCAGTGCCGTTTTTGTGAAATTTCATTTTACGGAAAAAAATTTTTTTTGAATGAAAGTCACGGCAATCCCTATAAAGAGTGAAATAGTAAGCGTACATAATCTTGTGGTAAATGTGAATTATATTCTTTGCTAGCATTATTAGTGGTAAACGCATATTATATCATCCCTTTTGTGAAAATGGTATAAATATAAAAAGGTTATTCTCCTGTTTTGATTAAATAAGCAGGAGAATGAAGTAATAGAGAACATAAAATATGAAAATCAGCGTTAATTAATAGGTTAATAATAAATTATATGAAATATCATAGCACAGAAATTTTCAAAATATAAAAAGATGGGAATTCTCCTGTGTATTTGTAAGATATAACGTTTCTCCTGCTATTTGTGAACATTAAGAGCACTACCTTAAGATTTTAGGGAAACTAAGAAAATAGATGGAATGTTCGTAAAAGCTCGATTGGTGAGATTAATAGTCGGTAGGGATGTAAAGCCTCCTACCGATTAAAGTTTTACTGTATTATTTGTTTTTACAGTTACTAAAAAAGATATATAAATATTCATTTTTTTAAGTATATAGATGCTTGACAATGCAATAGTGAAATGGTAATCTGAGTTTATATTCTTTATAAAGAATATAAACGTTTTATTGATATATTAAATTCAAGGATTTTTATTCATATAAAATTCAGATGGTAATATCTTGATTCGAATTAAGAGAATCACACCTTTGTTCATTTTTTGAGAAAATCAAAATGCAAGGGTTTACAATAGGATAGGTAGCCTGAAGGTTTGAATACTTCAACTGAAAAAAGATTTAAGGCTATAAAATCAGGTTTTAAAATCTGTTATGCGTAAACGAGGTAGTTTGAGGAAAGAGTTTTCTGGTATATTAATAATATTTTTTTGATATATCTGGTAATTTGCTTATCCATCGGGTTTTCCCTTAATTGTCTCGTAGTGGGAGGAAAAAAATGAGTGCAATAACCGGAATTTATCATTTAAATGGAGAACCGATACCGCCTGAACATAGGATTGGAATCATGAAGGATTTATCTCGTTATCCAGGTGACAATACCGATATATGGCACAAGGAAAATATTTTTTTGGGTTCCCATGCAAAATGGATAACATCTGAATCTATTAATGAACAATTACCTTACTATGATTATGAAACACAGTTGGTTATAACTGCTGATGCTATTATTGATAATCGCAATGAATTATTCGATAGATTGCAAGTAGAAAAGGTACATAGAAGAGAGATGCCTGATAGTAAGTTGATTTTACTCGCTTATCAAAAGTGGGGAGAGCATGTACCAAAGTATCTAATTGGTGATTTTGCTTTTATGATTTGGGATGAGAGAAAGCAATTGCTCTTTGGTGCACGTGATTTTTCAGGAAGTCGGACTTTTTACTTTTACCGCAATCAAAATCAATTTGCTTTTTGTACTAGCATACAACCGCTGTTTTCTTTACCGTACGTAGGGAAGGAATTGAATGAGCAATGGTTAGCTGAATATTTAGCGATACCTAATATGCTTGATACAATAGATGCATTTTCAACAGTGCATAAAAATATAGAGCAAGTCCCGCCTTCTCATACTATCTCCGTAGTTAAGGGAAGAGTTAGTATTGCGAAATACGACACGTTATTTGTAGAGGAGCAGTTGCAACTCAAATCAAATGAAGATTATGAAGAGGCGTTCAGGGGCGTATTTGAAAGCGCAGTAACATCAAGGTTACGTACTCATCGTAATGTTGGTTCTCATTTAAGTGGGGGATTAGATTCAGGAGCTGTTGCTAGCTTTGCTGCGAGAGCCTTGCAAAAAGAGAACAAAAAATTATATACATTCAGCTCGGTACCTGCGGAAGGGTTTACTGATTGGACTCGTGGTCATACGATTGCTGATGAAAAGCCATTTATTCAAACTACAGTACAACATGTAGGGAATATTAAAGGGAATTATTTGAATTTTCCGGGAGAAAATTCTTTCTCAGAAATTGATGATTGGCTTGAGATTATGGAGATGCCATATAAATTTTTCGAAAATTCCGTCTGGGTGAAAGGGATTTATGAAAAAGCCCAACAACAAGGGATTGGGGTGCTCTTAAATGGAGCGAGAGGAAATTTCACAATCTCTTGGGGGCCAGCTTTAGATTATTATGCGATTTTACTTAAAAAGTTCAGCTGGTTGCAGCTTTATCGTGAAATTGATTTGTATGGTAAGAACGTTGGGGTCAAAAAATCGAGAATACTGAAAGTTGTAGGAGAGAAAGCATTTCCATCGATAAAAAACATGTTTTCCTCAGAACAGCAATACGAACTGCCAACGTTAGTTAGTCCAGAACTTGCAAAACGTACTGATGTATTTAGAAAGCTTGAAGAACATGGTGTAAAAGTAACAGGGGCCTCTATCCCAAATATATATGAAATAAGGCAGAAACATTTTGAACAGCTAAACTTGTGGAATACAACGGGTACAAGTGGAACAAAGCTCTCCTTGCGTTATGGTTTACAAGGGCATGATCCAACGAATGACTTACGGGTAATTCGATTCTGTTTATCGTTACCACTCGAACAATTTGTTCAAAATGGCTTAAATCGTGCACTTGTCCGGAGGTCCACAAAAGGATTTCTTCCTGACAAAGTAAGATTAAATCAGCGTGTGCGGGGAATACAGGCAGCTGATGTGGTTCATCGCATGATTCCTTCATGGAAAATGTTTATCGAGGAACTTCGGCAGCTTAGTAAAGACCCAGTGGCCTCTAACTTTTTTAATATGGAGATTATTAAGAGCGCGATTTTGAAAATTCAAGGAGAACCACGAGTAGAATACGTGTTTGATCCAGATTTTAGAATTTTAATGCGTAGTCTTATTGTCTATCGATTTATCAAAAAATATATTTGAAAGGGGGTGAAATTATGAAACAAGAATGGCAATCACCAGTATTAGAAGTACTTGATATCAACATGACAATGGCTGGACCTGGAAAGAGACTTGTTGACCAAGTTTTTGAAGATGAGGATGAGCAAGGCGCTCTTCACCACAGCTAATGCACTAATATTTAAATGAGATTTATATGCTTTACAGCCCTTATATAGTTTAATTACGGTATAAGGGTTTTTTTTAATCAATTTTTCAACTATTTGGAGTGAGAAAGATGATACATACTGTAAAGAAAGAGATTTACAAAGCCTTCGGATTAGCCCTATTAAGTGAGATTCCCCTGCCGGAATTGCCTCAAGTAAGTAATTACGAAAATGAAGTAGACGTAAAAATAGAAACTGCAGATTTGTCCCAATTATGGGGAGAGTTATCTTCTCCGAAGTCAGTGTTTGTAGTTGAAGAAAAATTAATTATGTTTCAAATCCCCGAAACTGCTACGTTTTGTATTAAAAATGGAGAAAAAATCATTGTTTCACCTATGAAAGGGTCTGATCAAGATAAGATTCGGCTTTATATTCTTGGGACTTGTATGGGGGCATTGTTGATACAGAGAAAAATACTCCCTCTGCATGGAAGTGTAATAGCCATCAATGGAAAGGCGTATGCTTTTGTAGGAAGATCAGGAGCTGGAAAATCAACTCTTGCATCAGCCCTTTTAAGCAAAGGCTATAAGCTTTTAAGTGATGATGTAATTGCTGTGTCTCTTTCTGAGGATAATACTCCTTTTGTTACACCATCTTATCCGCAACAAAAGTTATGGAAAGAGAGTCTTGATCAGTTTGGAATGGAGACAGCGCATTATCAGCCATTATTTGAAAGGGAAACTAAATATGCTGTCCCCGTTACAGCTAACTTTTTCGAGGAACCATTACCATTGGCAGGTGTATTCGAATTAGTGAAAGTAGAAAATGGGGATGTTGAACTTCAGCAGATTGAAGGACTGGAGAGACTACGCACATTGCTGCGTCATACATATAGGAATTCATTAATCCCACGATTGGGGATGATGGAATGGCATTTTATGCATTCTACAAATATCGTAAACAAAATAGATATGTTTCAATTGAGACGTCCTATTTCAAAGTTTACGGCACATGATTTAGTATCCGAAATTCTAGAGTCTTTAAAAGAGGAGGAAAAATAATGAGTAGTAAACAAACAATTTCATTACACAGTTTTGTTGTACAAGGTCAGGAAAATGTAGTGAGCGATATGGATGGGGAGAAAGTGATGATGAGCATCCATAATGGGAAATACTATAACTTAGGAGGTATAGGTGGTGAAATTTGGAGTTTAATTAATGAATTAATATCTGTCAATCAAGTGATTGATATATTATTGTCTCGATATATGATTGAAGAGGCAGAATGTAAGGAACAAGTACTCTCTTTCTTAAATCATTTGTATGCAGAAGGGTTAATCTCGGTTGATGAAAAACTTTGATTTTTAATTGAACGTTCCAGATTTAATAGATTAGGAGTAGGATCGATGAATATCATAAATAAAGCCAAAGCTTTCTTGTCGTTCGATATGGGAACAAAATTATTACTTATAGAAGCTTTCTTTTATTTAGGCTGGGCTCGTATTCTTAAAAGTATACCGTTTTCTAAAGCTGCTCCTATATTAGGAATTCATATGGCAGAAACGTCTTTAAACTATGATGAATCGGAAAAGATTACGTTAAGGAAAATTTCTCAAGCAGTGCATATGATGAGCCGTTATACATTTTGGGAAAGCCAGTGTCTCGTTAAAGCTATCGCTGCAATGAAAATGTTGGAGAAGCGTCAAATTGAAAGTACCCTTTACTTAGGGACCGCGAAAGATGAGACAGGAAATATGATTGCCCATGCGTGGTTACGTAGCGGGCCCTTTTATATTACTGGCGTAGAAGAAATGAAGAGATTTACCGTTGTTGGTAAATTTGCAAAAAGGATAGGGTAAAAAAATCTTGAAGGAGAATGAGATGTATACCGGTTGTAATCTTGATTTGAGTCATTTACCTAAAGAACTAAAATTGTTACTTGAAATTATAAAGAAGGAAGATAAAGAGATACAAGAAATCCCGGGAGACTGGTTCATAAATATTGATTGGAACAAATTTTTGAAACTGGCGCTGCATCATCGTATGTACGCGTTCATTTATCCAAAAATGAAATCCATTGATAAACAGTTAGTTCCATCAAATGTTGTGCAAGTATTAAGTACATATTTTAAAAGGAATACATTCCATATGCTTCATTTAAGTGGAGAAATGGGGAAAGTAAGTAAATTATTTGCTGAAAACCAACTTCAACTTCTATTTTTGAAGGGCCCTATTCTTGGCGCAGACCTATATGGAGATGTTTCCCTTCGAACATCAGGGGATCTGGATGCCCTTGTTCCTATAGATGATCTTGGAAAAGTGAACGAATTACTTGTAAAGAATGGTTATGTCAAAGAGGATGATTTTCCGACGGTTATGAATGAATGGAAGTGGAGACGCCACCATACAACTTACATGCATCCGATAAGTAAGGTGAAATTGGAGATTCATTGGCGACTACACCCAGGACCGGGAAAGGAACCACGCTTCGATGAGTTATGGGGGCGAAAGAGGACGAGTCCTGTCACAAATTATCCTGTCTATTTTTTAGGGAGAGAGGATTTGTTTATGTTTCTTGTGACTCATGGGACTAGGCATGGTTGGTCCAGGCTTCGATGGTTAACGGACATTGACCGTATGGTAAGGCAAGAAATAGATTGGGAAGAACTCACTGTTATGTTGGAAATGTATGGATGTAAACAACTGGTAGGTCAGGCGCTTATTTTATCTTCTGAGCTTTTAGATACTCTTATAATAGCGGAAGAGGCAAAAGTATTAATGTCAGGGAGAAGGGTAACGCAATTAGCGCAGCTTGCTATATATTACTTGGAAAATATGATTAACTTGCATACAGATCCTGTCCCAGAAGAAGTTTCAAAATATCATGAGCGATATTTATATTTGTTAAAGACAAGCTCTCAAAAGCTACTGTTTCATCTTAGTTGGTTGTATCCTTATCCTCAGGATGTGGAAACTTTACCACTGCCAAAACAACTGCATGTTTTATATTTCCCTTTGCGGCCGGTTTTATGGATTTGGAGGGAAATGAGGTACCGTAAGGAGAAGTGAAAATGAGAAATATTTTATATTTTACAAAGCGGTTATACTCTTTTACTGGAAACATTCTCATTGTTAATCTCATGGGAATGGTATTGGTCAGTCTTGTAGAAGGAATCGGCATTTTATTATTAATTCCTATGATAAGTATTAGCGGTATTGCGAAGATGAATGAACAGACAAGTCCTCTTTCAGGGGTTCTTGGATTCCTAGGTGAGATTCCAACTACTTTAGGATTACCACTTGTATTAGGAATATATATTATATTGGTCGTGGGACAAGCGCTTTTGCAAAGGAATATAACAGTTCGTAATGCGAAAATCCAGATACGTTTTATTAATCATTTGAGATTGGAAACTTATCGTGGATTGTTGCAGGCCAACTGGAGTTTTTTTGTGAAAAAGAGAAAATCAGATCTTATCAATTCTTTGACAACGGAATTAGGGCGTGTTAGCGCAGGCACTAATTTATTTTTACAGTTGCTCACTTCTTTAATGTTTACATTTATACAGATTGGTTTCGCTTTTTGGTTAGCGGCAGATATAACAATTTTTGTACTATGTTGCGCTGTGGTACTTGCCTTTCTTTCACGAAGATTTATTAAAAAATCAAAAAGATTAGGTGGTCGAACCTCAGAGAATTCAAAAGCGTATCTTGCAGGTATAACTGATCATTTTAATGGAATTAAGGATATTAAGAGCAATACACTAGAACGATCTCGTTATATGTGGTTACGTAATTGGGTGGAAGATGTGGAACGTGAACAGTTTGCATATATTAAGGTGAGAAATAATTCTCAACTCTTTTATAAAATTGCATCAGCTGTTTTCATTGCTATTCTTATCTTTCTATCTGTTAAGTTGTTTCAGACGAAAACGGAGCAATTATTATTAATTATTCTTATATTTTCTCGTTTATGGCCACGATTTGCAGGTATACAGTCAAACATGGAACAAATTGCAGCGAATCTTCCCGCTTTTAAAGATTTGCTGCAATTACAGGAAGAGTGTAAGAAAAGTATAGAATTGCAAGATATAGAGCAGGATTATGATTGTATAAATCCTATGCAGATAGAACAATCTATTGAGTGTCAAAATATCTCTTTCCGCTACAATAAAGAAAATGCTGTGTACTCACTTAAAGATATTAATTTGTGTATTCCTGCAAATTGTATGACAGCTATCTCAGGGCGTTCCGGTGCTGGAAAGAGTACATTAATTGATATCATAATGGGACTTATGCAGCCGGAGAGCGGTCAGTTATTAATAGATAACAAACCGTTGACAAGTAAGGACCTATTATCATTGAGAAAATCTATTAGCTATGTTCCTCAAGATCCATTTCTATTCAATGCCAGTATAAGAGACAATTTGAGAATGGTTGAACCAAATGCAAGTGAGGAGCAGCTTTGGGAAGCTTTGGAATTTTCTGCTTCCGCTGATTTTGTTAGCAGGCTCTCGCAAGGATTGGATACAATGATTGGCGATAGGGGAGTCAAGCTTTCAGGAGGAGAACGACAACGTCTTGTTCTGGCTAGAGCGATACTTCGAAAGCCTTCTATTTTAGTACTGGATGAGGCAACAAGTGCTCTAGATGCTGAAAATGAAGCGAAAATACAAGAAGCATTGGAAAGATTGAAAGGAAGCATGACAATTATTGTCATTGCACATAGACTATCTACTATACGTAAAGCTGACCAAGTAATTGTAATGGATCAAGGACAAATTATTCAACACGGTAGTTTCGCACAACTGGCAAAAGATGAAAGTGGTTTATTTAGTAGTCTACTTGGACAACAGGCTAAGGTAAACATTTAAATATGACTAGTCACAATTATTTTTTATAAATTTAAGGAATACACTGCCTTTATTTCTTTCGGGCCGGTAACGCAATTTGATTATTTATGGTTTGGGGGATAATTGGTATTTGTGTACTGGTCTTTTTATGGAAATATGAGCTTAATTTAATTGTGTGACCAGTAAAAAAACTAGAAATACTTATTATGACTTATTAATATACCATCTATATACATGTATAAATATCCGTGTTATAATTTAACATGGAACCTGATTTTATTTATACCATATAACAAAAAGCAGCGAGACCCCTTGTCTTTAGGACTAGAGGTCTCGCTGCTTTTTGTATATAAAGGTTTATTAGTGTAGTTGTGATAATATATTTTGAAGCACCTTGTAGACATTTTTATGGTCAGTGATTAATGAGAGGTAGTGCCTAATGAATTGTTAGTATTTTGAATTGCTACTAATTTTATATAAGTAATTAAGAAGGGAAACGATTTGAGAAGATGAAAGAGAGATAGTGAAGAATATTATATAAGTATTCCTTTTTATTTCATTTGAGTTTTTCTCTCAAATACTCCGGAATGCCTTATTTAACAGATAAACAAGGAAAAGCAACAATTTCTTATTAGTTATACTCTATTTTTATGTATCGTTAAATAGATTTAAAAGAATTTATATGTAATATTGGATATTTCTGTGAAATGTAAATGTATCTTTTGTGATGATATTTTATGGGGTTTTTATTAAAGGCTAATCCACGAAGATTTATTTTTTTATAAAGCATAGTGTTCTGGATTACGAATCTTAATTTCTAGATATGCTATTTAAGATAATATAAGAAAAATGAAGAAATTTGTAGAAATTTGTAGAAAATTAAGGGTATGATGGTAAAAAGGAGTAAATATTAAATTTTTCTTTCTTATATTTGTCCTTTATAATGAGCTATGAATACGACATGTGAGGAAAATAATGTATATTTCCTCTCCCTAACTTTGATATACACCTTTTTCCAACCTCCGTGTTAATTGCTATTATTTTGTTATACCGATTAGCGAAGGGAAAAGGGTGTATCTTTTTTGTATGAATAGCCCTAATAGATATTTTGGGTAGAAAGCATTTCTTGTTTTTCGTGACAAAAACAATGGAGAATGGGATAATAAGGACAGTGTGTTGGTGGTATGACCAATTTGGTATATAAGGAGAGAATGATATGCTAGATATTCAACAGATTAAAGAAATTATTCCACATCGTTATCCATTTCTACTAGTCGATCAAATTCTAGAAGTAGAAGAAGGAAAGCGTGCGGTTGGGATTAAAAATGTAACGGCAAATGAGGAATACTTTAATGGACACTTTCCAGATTATCCTGTGATGCCAGGTGTTCTAATTGTAGAAGCATTAGCGCAGGTGGGTGCTGTTGCGGTACTGAAGAAGGAAGAAAATCGCGGTCGCCTTGCATTCTTTGCTGGCATTGATAACTGCCGCTTCAAACGTCAAGTTCGCCCAGGTGATCAACTTCGCCTAGAAGTCGAAATGACACGTGTCCGTGGACCGATTGGAAAAGGAAAAGCAGTAGCAACTGTAAATGGTGAAATCGCTTGTGAAGCTGAAATCACATTTGCAATTGGTGATAAGAAAGAATAAAGATTTGTTAACATAACTTTACCTTGGAAGATGAATGAAGAGAGTATGGTCATTCATCTTTTTTATTGTTATTGAAGCGAATTATGAAGAAATGGACGAAAGGTAAGAGAATTTGTCGATAGGTAAGTTCTCTTACTTTTAAACAAACGTTTGATTAAAAAATATAGGGGACTTTCGAAAAAAAGTTTATCAACTAAAGTCTGAAAAAGATGTCGAAATATTAAGAAAAAACAAAATAAAAATTAACAAAGGTAAGATTTTTATAAACGGGATATTATAAACACGCAGATCAATCAATGGTATATTCACTAGTAATACTAATAATACCCATATATCGACAGTATATAGCAAATGAAAACCTATACATTAAAAACCGTGTCGAAATTCGTTGGATTCGGTAGTAAAATATTTGTCAAGTTCTCCAACGATTTTCTCAACCATTCTTGCTATACTAATATAAGTTCTGTAATATGTTAAATAGTTATCTATCACTAAACAATTTTAGGACTAGATACCAGATTTTTGTTGTCAGATTAAAATCCAACAATTTATTTTTTTTTAGAAGTTTTTATGACAAATTATTGAAAGCTGGAGGAAGGCATGGAAGAAACAATAAGTTTGAAAGAGTTATTTGCTATTTTAAGGAAACGATTAGTTATGATCCTTGTAATTACGATTGGTGCAGCACTTGTAAGTGCGATTGTAAGTTTCTACTTTATAACGCCGATTTATCAGACTTCGACGCAAATTCTTGTTAATCAAAAGAAGCAAGAAGGTGTTTTTCAACCTGGTGAAGTACAAACAAGTCTTCAATTAACAAATACATATAAAGTTATTGTGAAAAGCCCAGTTATTTTAGATCAAGTGAAAGAAAAGTTAAAGCTTAACATGTCAACTGGGGCTTTAAATAGCAAAATTAACGTCGCAAACGAGAAAGATTCACAAGTGATCGCTGTTACTGTACAAGATAAAGATGCAAAGCTAGCTCGTGATATCGCAAACACAACAGCGGAAGTATTCAAGAGTGAAATTGCAAAAATCATGAGTGTTGATAACGTAACAATCTTATCAAAAGCAGAAGTAACAGAAGGACAGTCACCAATTAAACCAAATAAGATGCTGAACGTAGCAATTGCATTTGTTGTTGGATTAATGGCTTCTGTTGGACTAGCATTCCTACTAGAATACTTAGATAACACGCTGAAAAAAGAAGAAGATATTGAAAAACTACTTGGCGTACCTGTTCTTGGTGTCGTTTCTCATATGGAGGAAGATGGCACAAAGAGCAATAGTTTATCAGCAACGAAGAGAGTAGGGGGTCATACAATTGGTTCTTAAGAAAAAAATATTACGTGCTCGCCGTCAGCTGATTGCATATGAACAACCAAAATCATCTGTGTCAGAGCAATACCGAAATATACGAACAAATATTGAATTTGCATCTGTTGATAAGAAGATTCGTTCTCTTATCGTAACATCTGCGAATCAAAGTGAAGGAAAGACAACAACGGCTGCTAATATTGCAGTTGTTTTCGCACAACAAGGTAAGAAAGTATTACTTATCGATGCAGACTTACGTAAACCAGCATTACATCAAATGATGCAAGTGGATAATATATTTGGCTTAACAAGTGTATTAACACGTAGTAATACACTAGAAACATGTGTGACACAAACGAAAATCGGTAATTTAACATTTTTACCATGTGGTCCAATCCCACCAAATCCAGCGGAATTACTGGGTGCAAGCTCGATGAAAGATTTACTTTCAGAAGCTTTTGGCACGTATGACCTTGTCATTTTTGACACATCACCAATCTTACCAGTTACAGATGCACAAATTATGGCAAATCAATGTGATGCTTCTGTACTTGTTATTCGAAGTGGTGTAACAGAAAAAGAGGCGGCACTTAAAGCAAAACAATCATTAGATAGCGCAAAAGGTACATTACTTGGCGTTGTCTTAAACGATAAAGAACAAAATGGATCCGAATATTACTATTACGGTTCTAACTAAATGCAAAAGAAGGAAAGGTGAACATTCATCTTTTCTTCTTATATTCAGTATGTGAAGAATATGTGGAGAGAGGATGAAATAGAATGATTGATTTACATTGTCATATCTTGCCTAATGTCGATGATGGAGCACAATCAATCGAAGACAGCATTGCAATGGCAAAGGCAGCATGCGAAGAAGGAATTCATACAATCGTTGCTACTCCTCATCACCAAAATGGGGTTTATATGAATCTAGCAGAAAGCATTCTTCATCAGGTAAAGCAGTTAAATGAAAGATTAAAAGAAGAGGATATCAATTTAACCATTTTACCTGGTCAAGAAATCAGGTTGTACGGAGAGTTATTAGAAGACTATGATTTGGGACGTATTGTTACACTGAATCGTACTGATAAATATATATTAATTGAATTTCCAGCAAACCATGTCCCGCGCTATGCAGAAAAAATGTTATATGAATTACGTGTGAAAGGGATCACGCCGGTTATTGTTCATCCAGAACGGAATATGGAAATTATTGAACGACCCGATGTGTTGTATAAGCTCGTCAATCAAGGGGCACTAACACAAATTACCGCAGGAAGCGTCACAGGGAAGTTCGGAAAGAAAATCAAGAAGGTTTCATTGCAACTTATTGAGCATCATTTAACACATGTCATATCATCAGATGCTCATAACACAACAACGCGCTCCTTTCACTTGCAAGCTGCGTATGAAACAGTAGGGAAAACATTTGGGAGTTCTACATTGTGTTACTTCAAGGAAAATACATATGAACTAATAAGTGGAAAAATGATTTATCGAGAAGAGCCTGAGAAAATAAGACGAAAAAAAATATTCGGTCTCTTTTAAAGAGAAAACAACTTGGTGATGCCTCCTAACCAATATCAATGGAGACACTCGGCTATGCTGTGGGTAGAGTAAATTTCTACCTTAGACGCGTTTGTTGTCAAAAGCATGATGTGAGGTAGGGTTAGATGCCCATAATTGAAACTCTACCTATGGAGTTATAAATATGGCTCTATAGATAGGTTTTTTCATTATTACTACATATATATATACGAAAAAAATGTTTGGGGGTACTGATTTGAAAAAAGTAAGGAAAGCAATTATTCCAGCTGCTGGACTGGGAACAAGATTTTTACCAGCGACGAAAGCGATGCCGAAAGAAATGTTACCTATCGTTGATAAACCGACGATTCAGTACATTGTAGAAGAAGCAATTGAATCTGGCATTGAAGATATTATTATTGTAACTGGAAAAGGAAAACGTGCAATTGAAGATCATTTTGATCATTCTTTTGAACTGGAACAAAACCTTTTAGAAAAAGGTAAATATGAAATGCTTGAAAAAGTACAAGCATCTTCAAAGATTAATATTCATTACATAAGACAAAAAGAACCAAAAGGATTAGGTCACGCAGTATGGTGTGCTCGTAAATTTATTGGGAATGAGCCATTTGCAGTATTACTTGGTGATGATATCGTACAAGCTGATACGCCATGTTTACGTCAGTTGATGAATGAGTACGAGGCAACGCATTCGTCTGTAATTGGTGTGCAAACAGTACCCGAAAATGAAACGCATCGTTATGGAATTATTGATCCAATCACGCAAAATGGTCGTCAATATCAGGTGAGCCGATTTGTTGAAAAACCAGCACAGGGAACAGCACCATCTAATTTAGCAATTATGGGGCGTTACGTATTAACACCAGAAATCTTCATGTTCCTTGAAGACCAACAAACAGGTGCAGGTGGAGAAATTCAATTAACAGATGCGATTCAACGTTTAAATGAAATTCAACGTGTGTTTGCATATGATTTTGAAGGTACTCGATATGATGTTGGGGAAAAATTCGGATTTATTAAAACAACGATTGAAATGGCACTTCAAAATGAAGAGTTGAAATTAGATTTAATGAAATATATAGAGGAACTTGTAAAAAAGGAAGAGGTACATTCATAAGCGAATGTGCCTTTTTATTATAAATAAGATACTAATTATATAAAGAAGGGAACATATATATTGAGTTATCAAAGACGGCTCTCATTATTAATTTTATTAGATTCATTTATCGTATTAACGGCCGTGTATTTAAGTTATTGGTTCGTACATCCTAATGTATTAAACAAAATTCCTACGACAGTAATTATTAGTTCTATTACATTATTGTGTAGCCATCATATTTTTGCAGCTATTTATAGGCTTTATAATAAGGCATGGGAATATGCAAGTGTTGGAGAATTAATACAAATATTTAAAGCAATTACACTTTCTATTATTGTAACAGCAATTGTTCAACAAATAATAAATCATGATATTTATGTTCGAATTTTAGCAATCGCATGGATGTTACATTTATTATTAATTGGTGGTTCTCGCTTTGTATGGCGTATGTTTCGCGATACATATATTACGAAAGCTACAGATAAAAAACGAACATTGATTATCGGTGCTGGTTCAGCGGGAACTATGGTAGTAAGACAATTGCAACATAATAAAGAAGCGGATCTATATCCAATTGCGTTTGTTGATGATGATAGAAATAAACAAAAATTGGAGATTTATAATGTGCCGGTTGTTGGTACAACAAATCATATTCAAGAGATTGTGGAAGATAATGATATAGAGCATATCATTATTGCTATTCCATCTTTAAATAGAAATCAAATAAACGAAATTTTTGAGAAGTGTACAAAAACGAAAGCAAAAACGCAAATTGTACCAATGCTTGAAGATCTTTTAGATGGCAAAGTTTCTGTTAATGAATTTCGAGATGTACAAGTGGAAGATTTATTAGGTAGGGAGCCAATTCAATTAGATGACGCGGGCATCGGGGAAAAGATTGCAGGTAAAACGATTTTAGTAACGGGTGCGGGCGGATCAATTGGATCAGAAATTTGTCGTCAAGTGATGAAGTATAATCCTGCAAAAATTGTTCTTTTAGGACATGGTGAAAATAGCATTTATACTATTGAAATGGAAATGCGAGTTACTTATAAAGATGCAGTGGAAATTACGATAGAAATTGCTGATATTCAAGATCGACATAAAATCTTTGAAATAATGAACAAGCATCAACCATATATCGTATATCATGCAGCTGCACATAAGCATGTACCTTTAATGGAACGTAATCCTGAAGAGGCTGTAAAAAATAATATTTTTGGTACGAAAAATGTAGCAGAAGCGGCTGATACATTTAAAGTAAATACGTTCGTAATGGTTTCTACAGATAAAGCGGTAAATCCGACGAATGTAATGGGAGCTACAAAACGATTTGCGGAAATGATTGTCCAACATATGGCATCCATTAGTACTGGTACACGTTTTGTTGCAGTTAGATTCGGTAATGTTCTTGGAAGTAGAGGAAGTGTAATCCCATTATTCAAGAAACAAATTCAAAAAGGTGGACCTGTAACAGTTACTCACCCTGATATGATTCGTTACTTTATGACAATACCGGAAGCTTCAAGATTAGTTATTCAGGCTGGAACACTAGCTAGAGGTGGAGAATTGTTCGTACTAGATATGGGAGACCCAGTAAAGATTGTTGATTTAGCTAAAAATTTAATTACTCTTTCAGGGTATTCAATTGAGGAAATTGGAATTGAATTTACTGGATTAAGACCAGGTGAAAAAATGTATGAAGAGTTATTAAATGAAGGTGAAATTCATCCGGAGCAAATATTCCCTAAGATTCATATAGGAAAAGCTGTTTTAATGGATCAAGAGGTTTTAAGACAGTTTATGAATGATTTTGAGGAAATTAGTAAAGAGGAAATAAGAGAACGATTATTAGATATTGCCAATAATAAAGTTAATTTTAAACATTAATTTAAGGGAAGGAAGTTTTTTAAATGGGAGACAGAATATTTCTTTCATCACCACATATGAGTGATGAAGGTTATGAAATGCATTATGTTAAGGAAGCTTTCGATACAAATTGGATTGCACCACTTGGGGAAAATGTGAATGGATTCGAAAAAGAATTAGCTATGAAAGTGGGATCTAAGGCAGCGGCAGCACTATCTTCTGGAACAGCTGCAATTCATCTGGCCCTAAAAGCAGCGGAAGTAGGGGAGGGGGATGTTGTTTTTTGTCAAACACTTACATTCTCAGCTACTGCAAATCCTATTATTTATCAAAATGCTACTCCTGTCTTTATAGATAGTGATTATGAAACTTGGAATATGTGCCCTAAAGCATTGGAAGAGGCATTCGAAAAATATCCAAACGTAAGAGCAGTTATAGTGGTTCATCTTTATGGGCTTTCTGCAGATATGGATAAGATCGTTGAACTTTGTAAAAAGTACGGTGTTACTTTAATTGAAGATGCAGCGGAGTCTTTAGGTACTTACTATAAAGGTAAGCATACTGGAAGTTTTGGAGATTATGGTATTTTCTCTTTTAACGGAAATAAGATTATTACTACTTCTGGTGGCGGTATGCTCGTTTCTAATGATAAGGAACGAATTTCAAAAGTAAGATTTTGGGCTACTCAAAGCAGAGATCAAGCAAGACATTATCAACATAGTGAATTAGGCTTTAACTATCGTATGAGTAATGTAGTTGCCGGAATTGGTAGAGGGCAGCTTAAAGTATTAGAGCAGAGAGTTCAGAAGAAAAGATACATATTCGATTTTTATAAGGGAAAATTAGGAAATCTTGAAGGTATTGAGTTTATGCCTAGCAATGATTGGAATGAACCAAACTATTGGCTAAGTTCTATGACTTTGAATGGTAAGATTCGACCAATCGATGTGATGGAAGCTCTTGAAAAGGAAAACATTGAATCTAGACCAGTTTGGAAACCGATGCACTTGCAACCATTCTTTGAGAAGTATGATTTTGTTGGAACAGGTGTAGCAGAGAAGTTATTTGAGAAGGGTGTTTGCTTACCAAGTGATACGAAAATGACGGATGAAGATTTAGATAGAATCGTGAAAATTATTAAAGGATTGTGGTTAGCATAATGAGGAGCTCTAAAGGTAGCGCCTATAGAAAGTTTATAAAAAGACTAATGGATTTTATGCTGTCTTTAATTGCTATTATAGTGCTTAGTCCGGTATTTCTTATAGTAGCTTTTCTCGTGAAAACAAAGTTAGGCAGTCCAGTGTTATTTAAACAAGAGCGACCAGGATTGCATGGGAACATTTTTAAAATGTATAAATTTAGAACAATGACAGATGAAAAAGATGAAAATAGTGAGCTGTTACCTGATAGTGTAAGACTTACTAAGTTCGGTAAATTTTTACGCTCGACATCACTTGATGAGTTACCAGGTCTGTTTAATATTTTTAAAGGTGATATGTCAATTATAGGACCTAGGCCTTTATTAGTTCAGTACCTACCGTTATATAATGAACATCAAAAGCGCCGTCATGAAGTTAGGCCAGGATTATCAGGTTTAGCACAAGTTAACGGTCGGAATGCTATTAGTTGGGAAGACAAATTTAATTACGATGTAGAATATGTAGACAATGTAAGTTTTATTACAGATTGGAAAATTATATTTTTAACTCTCAAGAAAGTCTTTATTAGAGAAGGGATTAATTCAGAAACTGCAGCTACTATGGAACCATTTAAGGGGAGCAGTAAAGGAAGGGTGGAGTTATGAAAAAAAAACTCCTTATAATAGGTGCTGGCGGACACGGAAAAGTTATAGCTGATATTGCATTAAAAATGAATAAATGGAAATATATTGCCTTTCTCGATGATAATGATGGTGTAAAAACTTCAATGGGAATAGAAATAATTGATAAATCAACAAGAGTTTCGGAATATATAAAAGATTATGATGTTTTTGTGGGCATTGGCAATAATGTCATACGAGAAAAGCTTCAAGGACAACTTGAAGCTTTTGGAGCCAGTATACCAATATTAGTCTATCCTAATGCAATTGTTGGCGAACAAGTTCAACTAGGGACAGGATCAGTTGTTATGGCCGGTGTTGTGATAAACTGTTGTACTAATATTGGAAAAGGGTGCATTATTAATACCGCATCTACAATAGATCACGATAACATAATTGAGGATTATGTCCATATATCACCAGGTGCACATTTAGCTGGTACCGTTAAAATAGGCAGGGGTACTTGGTTAGGTATTGGAAGCATAATAAGTAACAATATTAGTATTACTAACCAGTGTAAAATTGGTGCAGGGGCTGTTATTGTTAAAAATATAATTAAAACTGGAACTTATATCGGAGTTCCTGCTAGGAGAGTAGTTTAATGAAAAAAGTACTTATATTAGCAAACAATGATGTTGGTCTATATAAGTTTAGAAAAGAATTAATAAAAGAATTGCTTGAAAAATACGAGGTATATATATCACTTCCTGATGGCGAATTTATTAATGAATTAAAAGAGATGGGGTGTAAATTTATTAATACACCTATTAGCAGAAGAGGGACCAACCCAATAACTGATTTGAAATTAATATACAATTATTGGGAAATTATTAATAAGGTCAAACCTGATGTTGTTTTAACGTATACAATCAAACCTAATATTTATGGTGGATTAATGTGTCGAGTTAATAGGATTCCTTATATAGCTAATATTACGGGGTTGGGTACAGCTGTAGAAAATCATGGAGCACTCCAACGAATTACTTTATTTTTGTATAAAATGGCACTAAAAAAAGCAAAATGTGTATTTTTCCAAAATAAAGAAAATGAAAGCTTTATAAATGAAAGAATTTTTATTAGTAATTATAAATTATTACCTGGATCAGGGGTTAACCTTGAACAATATTCAGTGTTAGATTATCCATCAACGGAGACAGTAAACTTTCTATTTATTGCGCGTGTAATGAAAGAGAAGGGGATTGATCAATATTTAGATGCGGCTAAATATATAAGAGAGAAATATCCAAATACTGTATTCCATATTTTAGGATTTTATGAAGACGAATATGAAGAAAAATTAAAGATAATGCATGAGAAAGGGATAATTCAATATCATGGAATGCAAAGTGATGTCAAAGAGTTTCATAAACTTTCTCATTGTACTATTCATCCTACATATTATCCTGAAGGTATGTCTAATGTATTGCTTGAAAGTGCTGCTTGTGGAAGACCTATCATTACAACTGATAGAAGTGGTTGCCGAGAAATTGTTGAACATGGAGAAAATGGCTTAATTGTTAAGCAACAAAACAGTCAAGATTTAATAGAAAAAATAGAGAGCTTTTTAGGTATGGAGTGGCAAGATAAAGAGAAAATGGGGTTAGCTGGTAGAAAAAAAGTAGAAAAAGAATTTGATAGAAATATTGTTCTAAACGCTTATGTAGAAGTAATAAATAAAATATTTAATAATGTACAGAAATGATTATAAATAAGAGGGTTATATGATATTATGACTAATTCTAAGTCTATGTTACTTAAAGTTATATCGGTTTTTATGGGATCAGCATTTTTTATGGCAGCACAATTTTTAATAATAATCATATTGGCAAGATTAGGTGATGCTAAAGTTGTTGGAGAATTTGGGTTAATGCTAGCAATTACAGGTCCAGTATACATGTTTTTTACAATGCAAATTAGAAATAAAGTTACCAGTGAAGATAGTAATTTATCTTCTTATATTGAAATTGTAATTTTAAATGTAGTATTGGGAACTATAGCATCATTAGTTATTTGCTTTGTTACAAATGCTAGTTCTAACGTAACACAATTGGTTTTAGTTTACTTGCTAGCAAAAAATGTACAATTAGTTTCAGAATTAGTTTATGGATTTTTACAACAACAAGAAAAGCTTCATGAAGTAGGATTTTCAAATTTTATAAAAGGTATTTCATCAACCTTTTTATTCTTTATTTTTTATTATTTAACAAGAGACATTTTATTGGCAACTTTTAGTATAGGCTTGTCGTGGCTGTTTATACTTTTAATATATGATATCCCCAAAATCAATATTAATAGGAAAAAAAATATTAAAGATTACTTGAGATTACCTAATGATATTAAAAAGATTAGTTATTTATATAGGGCTTTATTGCCTTTAGGGATCATTTCTCTTTTATACTCATTAAATACAAATATAACTAGGTATTTTATTACTTATTATATGGATACAGAAAAGTTGGGATACTTCACAGCCCTTTCATATTTAATGATAGCTGGAAATACTCTTGTTGGTGCAATAGGGCAATCTTTTTGCAATAGGTTATCTCGTTATAGTAATCGAGAATCAAAGAGTGATTTTAATAAATTATTTAACAAATTAGTTGCCTTCGGTGTGATGTTAGGCCTGTTAAGTACGTTATTGACTTTTTATCTTGGAGAGTTGTTATTGTACATTCTTTTTGGACCGGAGTATATTGAATACTCTTCACTTTTAACCATTTTAATGGCAGCGACTATTTTTAGATATCCTGCTGAATTTATGGGGTACGCAACTATTGCAACTAAGACCTATAAGAATGAGTTACCTCAACTTATTTTTATGTTAGTTGCCACATGTATTTGTTCGTTTTTATTAATACCTATATGGGGATTATATGGTGCCGCTATTACTTTACTTGTGGGCTCTTGTATTACTGCAATTGGAAGATTTGCAATAATTTTAAGGGTGAATAAAGTAAATGAAAGGAAAGTAAGTTATGAAACACAACAACATGGGTAAGGTTGGAAATTTAATTTCATTACCACTACTAATTAATGTATTACTCGTAATCTTTTTTTCGATTTTTTGTTCAATATCATTTTTGTTCTTAAGCACGAATGAAATATTGACTGTAATTCCTATTGCAATTACAGCTTTATTTATAATTCGAAGAATAGTATTAATAATTTTTCATAAGGTGCCCACTTTGGATATTTGGGCTGTTTTTACTTATACTTCGATATTAATTTTTATTTATTCCCCATTGTACCATTTGATAACTCGTCAACCAATCGCAAATAATTTACCATCTAATTTTACTAGTCTAATCACTTTTATCGCTTGGACTTCGTTACCGATAATACCGTTGTTTTTTTTAGGAAGTTATATTAGAAAAAAGATTAGATGGGGAGCGAAAAAAGAAAATTTTAATAACGGAGAAATAAAGGTACCTAATATTTCTTTACTCGCCCTTCTTTATATACTAGTTGGTTTTAGTGCAAATATGGTTATAGAATCAGGAGTAGGTTTAGGGGTATTAACTGGGACCCTTTATGTTCTAAATGATTTTTTTAGTGTAGGGTTAATATTTTTATATTTTAATTGGGCTAGTAAGGTTCCTAAGCAAGGCAAAGCTGTAAAATTTTTAGGAATAGTATATTTACTAGTTATTGTAGTCTTGATTTCACTATTTAATTTAGATAGAGGAAGCCGATTTTTTATTTTGATCTATTCATTTTGGGGATTGCATATCTATATAAATTATTTAAATAAAAAGTTTAATATCACAAAACTGATAATAATTACACTTGTATTAATACCATTGCTTACACAATATAAGTTATTCAAATATGCAGAATATGATACGAATTATCTTGTAGATAGTAATTATCGAAATTCTATTCAAAATCAATATGAGCAGTTGACGCCTGGTTACACAATTGCTACAGATTTGGGGCGATATTATATTTGGATGTTATATTATCAAGAATTACAACCAAACGGTAATATTGATTACCAGTATGGAAAAACTTATGTTGATGCTATTTTAACTATGTTACCTAGTTGGATTGTACCAAATAAACCCCCAGGAATGATTGCTCTGTCCCATGATGCAGAATCTGGTAGAGGATTTTATGAGCAATATAGACCTACTACGGCAAAAATAGGAGGATTCTGGGCTGAAAGTTATGTAAACTTTGGATTACTAGGGATATGGACTTTAGCAATTATATTTGGCTATTTTTTAGAAGTCATTAATGAAGTAATAAATAGAAATAAACTGGGGAGTATTACACCAATTGTATCTGGCTTGTTAGTGACATTTGGTGCAGAATTTTTGTTACACGATTCAAGATTAATATTATGGCATGTTACAAAGGATTTAGTTTTAATTCTTCCATTAGTAATATATATGAAATTTAGGAAAAAAGAGGTTTAGTATATGAAAATAATTTTCGCTATAAGTTCACAATACTATGAAAATCAAGATGGGATTTGGACAACGACATCATATAATAATACGATGTGGGATGAATATCTTAAAAGTTTGGATGAAATCTTTGTTCTAGCTCCACTAAAAAAAGTAACTACACTCCCAATTGGATGTAAAAAGGCTGATAATAAAAGGATAAAGTTTATCGATTCATCTGCTATTAAGAAAAAAGATGCAATTGGTATAGTAAAAATGAGAAATAAGATTCATTTGTTAGTTAAATCGTTAGATGGTGGAATATTGCATAGTCCATCATTTGAAGCGGAGTTTGCGTTTAGTGCCTTAAAAAAGTATAAAAAGCCTTATGTTGTTGAAAGTAGAGGAGAGCAATCGATGCATGAAGGCTTTTTAAAAGCTAGGGGTATTCCTTTTGCTAAGGTTGTGAAACAAATTTTTCTAAAGATGCACATGAAACATCTTGAAAGCGCATATGGGTGTATTTATGTTTCTAACACTTTAAAAGAAAGATATGCGCCGAAAAATAAAATTAAAGCAGCAGTAATAAGTGATTTAAGATTGCCGGATTCTTTTATAAAAAAATCAAGGGTTTGGGAACAACAGTCAGAACCTTTTAAAATAATTAATGTAGGTAATTTAAGTCCCTATAAGGATCAAAAGACTTTAATAAAAGCGCTTCATTTCATTGTAAAAAACTTTAATTATAATATCCAATTAAATATAGTTGGGAAAGGTCCACTTGAATCTGAATTAAAACAGTTTGTGAAAGATTTAGAAATAGAACAACATGTGAATTTTCATGGTTTTGTACCATGGGGCGAGGAACTTTTTAATTTATATGATCGAAATGATTTATTTGTCCTATCTTCTCTTACTGAGGGTATGCCTAGGGTAGTTCTTGAATCATTAGCTAGAGGACTACCGGTAGTATCAACAGAAGTTTCTGGGTCAATTGAAATTCTACCTAAAGAGTGTATAGCCCCTGTCGGTGATTATGAGGGATTAGCTAAAGCCATTACAAGATTAATGGAGTCTCCTTCTTTACTAAGTGAACTTTCCAGTTTAGGAATTAATGAGATTAAGAATTATAGAGAGAGCATCCTGAAGGAGAAGAAGATAAACTATTTTAATGAATTTAAAGAAGCTTTTAAGGTGGATGGGGATTGATGAAAGAGCCATTAGTTAGTGTTATAATACCAAGTTATAATCCAGGAAGGTTAATAGAATTTGCGGTAAAAAGTATAGAAAATCAAACGTACACAAATAAAGAAATTATTATTATAGATGATGGATCAACTGATGGAACGATTGAATGGTTAGAAAATAATAAGAAAAGATTTAAATATGTTACTCAGAAAAATAGTGGGGCTTCTAGCGCAAGGAACAAGGGAGTCAGTGTTGCTAATGGGGCTTTTGTTGCTTTTCTTGATGCCGATGATATTTGGTTTCCTAATAAACTCGAAAAACAAATGGGAATTTTCAAAGAAGAAAAAGACATTTCTTTTGTATTCTCAAATGGCCTGATAATACATGATGATATTGAAACTGATAGTATAATTTCGGAGAATCATGAAAAAGTATTTGATTTATACACTTTACCCCCAAGAGTAATAGATTTTGATTGGAATTTTCGTATCCATTCAGTACCTACAAGTAGCCTTCTTGTAAGAAAAGATGATTTTCTGAAAGTAGGGGGATTTCCAACCTTAGTTCAAGGGGAGGATTTCGCTCTACTACAATTATTACTAACTTATAATAAAGGTTATGCTTTTGCTGAGCCTTTAATGTGCTATAGAAGACATCAGAATAATACAAGTTCATCTATACAAAAGGTATCTATGAAAAAAAGACTAGGAAAGATTTTAAATAAGGATTTAGCAAGAATTACATTATTCAATATTTTGAAAGAAAATAATCATCCAATACCAAAAATTATTAATAAATATAGGATTTATCCAGTTCCTTTTAGAATGCTTGCATTGTTTATTTGGAGATTAAAATATGGGGCAAATAAAAATAAAGTAAAACAGGATATTATTAATTATCTAATGGGGAGGGCTTGAAAAAATTGAGAGGAAGAGAGAAAGCAAAAAAACTCCAAATTTTACTAAAAATAATGGTGGGTATTTGGAATTTATTCCCACGGAAGATATTGTATTCTTTATTAGGGTTAAATCGAAATTTACCAGGATATTTAGGTTTAGGGATAAGATATACTATATTTAAAGTTTTATGCAAATCTTGTGGAGATAATGTTTTAATTAAACCTGGAGTATATTTCTTTAAGTTAGAAAATTTAGTAGTAGGGGATAATGTTAGCTTCCATCCTCTATGTTACATTGACGCTACTGGTGGAGTAGAAATAAAAAAGGATGTTTCAATTGCACATAATTGTACAATTGTATCTTTTGAACATGATTATACTTCGGGGACTGTATATAGGGATAATCCAGTAATTCCAAAATCTATTAGTATAGGTTCTAATGTCTGGTTAGGGGCAGGAGTAAGAGTCTTATCGGGAACGATTATTGAGGATAATGTTGTTATTGGCGCGGGTTCAATTGTTAAGGGGAGGGCAACTAAGAATTCGTTATATGCTGGAGTGCCTGCAAAAAAAATAAAAGGGATTTAGTTCTATTTTATTTGGGTACTAAGTTAAGAAATTATTTTAGTTAGTTTTTAAAAGGAAATGAATATCAAATTAAGTTATTAATATAAGGTAGTATGGTGCTTGTCTCTTCTATATTATTGAGGGATATAGAATTGTGAATTAAGATATGAAGAGGAAGGTAAATATGTACAAAATAGCAGTAGCAGGAACAGGGTATGTTGGTCTGGTAGCAGGTGTATGTTTTGCTGAGGTTGGTCATCAAGTAACTTGCGTTGATATTGATGAGAAAAAAGTTGAATTAATGAAATCAGGTGTTTCACCAATTTATGAAGCTGATTTAGAGGGTTTAATGCAGAAAAATTATGCTGCTGGAAGAATTAATTATACAACGGATTACAAGTCAGCATATAAAGATGCAGATGCAATTTTCATTGGTGTAGGAACTCCTGAACAAGCTGATGGTTCTGCAAACCTTTCATATATTGCAACCGTTGCAAAACAAATTGCTGAAAGTGTAGAAAAGGATTGCCTTATTGTTGTAAAATCAACCGTTCCAATTGGAACAAATGACAAAGTAGAGCAGTTTATTCAGGACTTTTTAGTTAATGATGTGAAAGTAGAAGTGGCATCAAATCCAGAATTTTTAGCTCAAGGATCTGCGGTTCATGATACGCTATATGCAGAAAGAATTGTTATTGGTACAGAAAGTAAATGGGCTGAAAAAGTGTTAATGGATCTGTATAAACCATTCCATTTACCTATCGTTTCAGTAAATAGAAGATCAGCAGAGATGATTAAATATGCTTCTAATGATTTCCTAGCTCTTAAGATTTCTTATATGAATGATATTGCTAATCTTTGTGAGTTAGTTGGTGCGGATATTCAAGATGTTGCAAAAGGTATGAGCTTTGATGAGCGTATTGGAAGCAAATTTTTAAATGCAGGTATTGGGTTTGGAGGATCATGCTTCCCTAAAGATACTAAAGCATTAGAGTACTTAGCGAGACAAAACGGTTATGAATTAAGAACGATAAAAGCTGCCATTGATGTAAATAAAGATCAAAAGACTCTATTATACAAAAAAGCGAGTCAAAGATTAATTACTTTTAACGGTCTTAAAGTGGTGGTATTAGGATTGACATTTAAACCTGGTACAGATGATTTAAGAGAAGCTGCATCTTTTGAAAATATTCCTCTACTGTTAGAGCAAGGCGCAGATATTTATGCATTTGATCCAGTAGGTGCGAATAACTTTGCTAAAGTGTATCCAGAGGGAAAAAATAAGAACGGTAATATCACATATGCTACGGATATTGAACAAGCTTTAGAAGGTGCAAACGTCTGCTTTATTTTCACAGAATGGGGAGAAGTGAAGGCATTAACTCCAGAAATTTATAAAACATTAATGCGAACACCTCTAATTTATGATGGTAGAAACATTTATGATGTGCAAGCAATGCAAGAAGCAGGCATAGAATATCATTCTATTGGTAGAAAATCAACAAGTAGAGATTGCATGAAGGAGTTGAATAACAGTGATTTACAAGCCTCTAGATAAAAATAAAATATACCTTATTACTGGAGCCGCTGGTTTTGTAGGATACTTCTTATCTAAAAAATTACTAGAGCAAGGTTGCAAAGTAATAGGTGTTGATAATATAAATGATTATTATGATGTGAATCTTAAATATGCTCGTTTGGAGCAACTTAAGCCATATGAGAAATTTACCTTCATTAAAGGGGATATTTCTGATAAGGATATGATTACTAAAATCTTTGAAGAGTACAAGCCAAATATTGTAGTGAATTTAGCTGCACAAGCTGGCGTGAGATATTCAATTGAAAATCCAGATGTATATATTCAAAGTAATATTATTGGTTTTTATAATATTCTCGAAGCATGTAGATATTACCCAGTCGATCATCTTGTATATGCATCATCTAGTTCCGTTTATGGAGCAAATAAAAAGGTTCCTTTTGAGGAAACAGATTTTGTAGATAATCCAGTATCACTTTATGCATCTACTAAGAAATCAAATGAACTAATGGCTCATACGTATAGTCATTTGTATAAAATTCCTGCTACTGGACTTCGTTTCTTTACGGTGTACGGTCCTATGGGACGTCCGGATATGGCTTACTTTGGATTTACTGATAAGTATTTTGCTGGGGAGTCAATCAAGATATTTAATAATGGTGATTTTGAAAATGACCTATATCGTGATTTTACTTATATAGATGATATTGTTGAGGGAATTCAACGTCTTTTAAGTAATCCACCTAAAGGTGATGTTGAACATAAAGTATTCAATATTGGAAACAATAACCCTGAAAAATTAATGGTGTTTATTGAAACATTAGAGAAAGTACTAGGTAAAGCTTTAGGAAGGGAAGTGGCATTTGAAAAGGTGTTTGAGCCTATTAAACCAGGAGATGTACCAGCTACTTATGCATCAACTGATTTATTACAGAAGGCTGTAGATTTTAAACCTGAAACTTCTATAGAAAAAGGCTTACAGGAGTTTGCTAATTGGTATGTAGAGTATTATAAAGTGAAATAATATTGATTATGCTTTTGGGAAAGAAAAATCCATCAAAGGTTTAGGTTACTTAAGATAGAATATACTTTGATATAATGGTTATAGAATTTCATTCTTAGTATAAGAGACTAAATTGATACTTTTATTATCTGGATATTTATTCAGAATGATGGAAAGAAGAGGTCTATAATAATGAAAAAGAAAATCTTATTTTGGATATTAGGAATCATAGGAGTATTAATTATAGGTGGAGGAGTCTACGCTTATAATATATATTCTTCTGTTTCAAAAACATTAGATGAAGTTCATGAACCTTTAAAGCGTGATCAAAATAATAAACAAGAAGAAAAAATCAATAAATCTGAACCTGTTTCAATCCTATTACTAGGTGCAGATGAACGCGGTGAAGATAAAGGACGTTCTGACTCTTTAATGGTTATTACTTTAAATCCGAAAAACAATTCTATGAAGACGTTAAGTATCCCTCGTGATACGTATACGGAAATTGTCGGTAAAGGAAAAAGTGATAAAATTAACCATGCTTATGCGTTTGGTGGAGTAGATATGTCTGTTGCAACAGTGGAGAAGTTCTTAAACATTCCAATTAATTACTATGTGGAAGTTAATATGGAAGGATTTAAGGATATTGTTGATGCGGTCGGTGGTGTAGATGTTAATAATGATTTAGAATTCTCACTTGAAGGAAAACACTTCCAAAAGGGTGATATTCATTTAACAGGTGATCAGGCTTTAGTATATACTCGTATGCGTAAAGAAGATCCACGCGGCGATTTCGGTCGTCAAATGCGTCAACGTCAAGTGATGCAAGCTGTTATTAAAAAGGGCGCAAATTTCTCTTCACTTACAAGTTATGGTGATGTATTAACAGCGATTCAAAAGAACGTGAAAACAAATTTAACGCAAGATCAAATGTTTGATATGCAAAAGAATTATAAAGATTGTTTACAAAATAGTGAAGATATTCAAATCTCAGGTGACGGACATAAAGCAGCTGATGGTATTTGGTACTACTATGTTCCAGAAGCAGCGAAAAAAGATTTAACGAATAAATTAAGAACATATCTAGAGTTAAAATAAGTAATAATAGGAATAAACCCGTCTCTTTTGGAAAGAGTCGGGTTTATTTTTTATGTTTTTATATTAGTATTATATAATGTAAGACTATTAGACGAGGTAAATCGATGAGTGAAAAAGCAATAACGATCCTTGTTATGTTCGTATTGTCTGTAGCTGCTATTGTAAGTGGTAAGATACACTGGAATAAAAAAGTTGCGAATGCAACAGCACAAACAAATGAAGTACAAACGACAAAGACTAAAGTAGAGAATACGAAGACGAAAAAGGAAGAAGAAAAGCAAGATGCAAAGGTATCTTTTAATGAAGCATATGCAAAGAATTTACCAGATGCAGTAAAAGAGAAATTTAAAAAAGCCGCAGCTGATAAGAAGGCAGTAAACATTGTTATTGTTGGTGATGAGGCTTTTTCACCTGCAAAGGATGCTTGGGTGTCTAAGTTTGTATCGAATTTAGATGCCAATTATGGAAAAGGTCTATGGAATGAGACGGTTAAGGAATACAAGAATGAAAGCACTGAGGAACTGATTACGAATAAACGTGCTCAAGATATTGCGAAAGAAAATCCAGATGTTATTTTATTTGAAGCACCGTTCATTACAGACAATAATAAAACGGGTAATGGAAATTCTGTCGCTAATGCACAAAAGTTTGTTGGAGAACTTTCTAGTAGTGCGAAAGATGCTACGATTATGATCCAACCATCAAATCCAGTGTATGGTGCGAAAAATTATCCGAAAGCAATTGAAGCAAAATGGTTATGCATATATTGACCATTGGGAAGCGTGGCCAAATGCAACTACGAAGGAGATTTTACCGTACTTACAAGAGGAGTTCGGTTTCCCAGGTGCTAAAGGATATGAAATTTGGGCACAATATGTTACGGACTATTTTGTAGCTAAATAATATGCATAAATCAGAAGGTATACGTTAAATCGTATACCTATTATAATAGGGAAGTAACTATAAGATTCTAACATATGAGCGGGAGGAAGAACATGAGTTCAATTTTAGTATGCGGTGGAGCTGGTTACATCGGTTCTCACGCTGTAAAAAAATTAATAGATGAAGGCCTATCTGTAGTAGTAGTTGATAATTTACAAACTGGGCATGAAGATGCGATTACAGAGGGTGCAAAGTTTTATAAAGGGGACCTTCGTGATAAAGGTTTTCTAAGAGATGTTTTTAAACAAGAAAATATTGAGGCGGTTATGCATTTTGCAGCTGATTCTTTAGTTGGCGTTAGTATGGAGAAACCGCTTCAATATTATAATAATAATGTGTACGGTGCACTTTGCTTGCTAGAAGTAATGGATCAGTTCAAAGTAGATAAATTTATCTTCTCTTCTACTGCAGCAACTTATGGTGAGGTAGATGTTGATCTTATTACTGAAGAGACGGTAACAAATCCAACGAATACGTATGGAGAGACGAAGTTAGCGATTGAAAAGATGCTTCATTGGTATAGCCAAGCTTCTAATTTAAAGTATAAGATTTTTAGATACTTTAATGTAGCTGGTGCAACGCCAAACGGTATTATTGGTGAAGATCACCGTCCTGAGACTCATCTTATTCCTTTAGTTTTACAAGTAGCTTTAGGACAACGTGAGAAGATTATGATGTTTGGTGAAGACTATAATACACCAGATGGTACTTGTATTCGTGATTATATTCATGTCGAAGATTTAGTAGCAGCTCATTTCCTTGGTCTTAAAGACTTACAAAAAGGCGGGGAAAGTGATTTCTATAACTTAGGAAATGGTAATGGTTTCAGTGTTAAAGAAATCGTTGAAGCTGTTCGTGAAGTTACGAATCATGAAATCCCAGCAGAAGTAGCACCAAGAAGAGCGGGAGATCCAGCACGTCTAGTTGCTTCTTCACAAAAGGCGAAAGAGAAATTAGGATGGAATCCACAGTATGTAGAGGTTAAAACAATTATTGAACACGCGTGGAATTGGCATCAGGAGAAACCTCATGGCTATGAGAAGTAAGTAGAAATGAAAAAGAGAGGGTATCGTCGTTCAATATATGTTCGACAATACCCTCTCTTTTTTTGTATGATTTTTGCTATACTAAACTGTACTATAATACAGGATGGAAGGAGGAGAATGATGAAAATACTTGTAGTTGATGATGAATCGAGTATTCGTAATTTGATTCGGATGCAGTTAGAAATGGAAGGGTATGAAGTACTGACGGCAGCTGATGGGAGAGAAGCTTTAGAGAGATGGAATGAGCAGCCGGATGTACTCATTTTAGATGTGATGCTTCCTGATACGGATGGGTATGAGTTATTACGTTTATTCCGAGAGAAGGATCGTGATATTCCAGTGCTTATGCTAACAGCGAAGAGTCAGATGAATGATAAATTGCTTGGCTTGCAGCTTGGTGCGGACGATTATGTGACGAAGCCTTTTAATTATGCGGAGCTTATTCTTCGTGTGAAAAATATGAGTCGGCGTGTGAGGAAGGAGGAAGTGTCTTCTACTCATGAGGTGATCCGAGCAGGAGAATTGGTAATTTGTCCAAAGGAAAGAAAGGTACATGTGAGTGGACAGGAAATTCAGTTAACGTATCGAGAGTTTAATTTATGTCAGTTGTTTGTTTCGAATCCTCAGCGTGTGTTTATGAGAGATGAGTTACTTGAGAAAGTATGGGGCTTTGAGTATATCGGAAATACGAGAGCGGTTGATATTATGGTGCAAAGGCTTCGAAAGAAACTAGGGAATAGCGGAGAGTATATTAAGACAATTTATGGTGTGGGTTATAAGCTTGATTGCTAAAAGGTGATGATATGTCTTTAAAACGAAATATGGTGTTTGGAATAGTTGGATTGTTGATTCCAATTCTTGTCCTTTTATACGCGGTTGTTTATATTGCACTGGAGAAGAATGTGTATCATAATGCGGCGGATTCTTTAGAAAAGTTAAGTGTGGAAGCGCAAATTTATACGATGAATTATTTAGAGAAGGAAGCAGAAGTAGAGACGTTAGGTCCTAATTCGCTTTTAATTGCTTCGTATTTAGCGAAGCGAATGGATGTCCGGGTGCAGATGATTGGGAAGAATGGAGATGTTGTTGCAGATACACAAAAAGGAGCATTACTTCATCGGAATATTGATATTGAGAGTTCTTTGAAGGGAAAGAAATCTTATGTTTTCGAGGAGGGAGACCCAGCTCCAATTCTTTTGTTTTCAAGTCCGGTTTATTATGGAAACGATGTCATTGGGAGTATTCGTTTTATAAATGAGTTAACGGATGAGAAGGAAGTTTTAACAAATGTGAGTTGGACGTTTTTGATGACGTCGCTTTGTTTAGTAGCTGCTGGTATTTTCTTTGCGATTCGTTTGGCAAAGTCTCTTCATAAACCAATTGATCAGTTAAGGCAAATGGCGCATCGGCTTGCGAATGGGGATTATGAAAGTAAGATTGAGCTAAATGAGTATGTGGAGATTGCACAGCTTTCAGCATCCTTTAATGCGATGGCTGATGGGATTGAACTGCATATTAAGCAGCTGAAGGAAGAGAAAGAGAAACAGAAAGATTTCTTAGACCGCATTACACATGAGCTGAAAACACCGCTTACGGCAATTATCGGTTATGTGGATTTGATTCCGAAGTTACAATCGAAGGAGGATGTGCAGGAGAGTCTCCGTTATGTGGCTGTAGAAAGTGAGCGTCTATTATCACTTGTAGAGGAATTACTTAAGTCTTCAAAGTACGGGACGAGTACGTTTGAAGTGTCACCTACAGTCGTGAATATAAAAGAATTGGCAGAAGAAGCGGTTTCGATTGTGAAACTCAGGTTGCAGCAGTTTGAAATTGAAGTTATGAATGAGTTAATGGAAGTACACGTTGTTGCGGATTTTGATAAGACGAAGCAAATTTTCTTGAATGTACTTGATAATGCGATTAAATATAGTGATGCTACGCAAGTTCGTATGAATGTAATTATAAATGAGCAGGAAGCGAAAATTTTTGTTCATGATGATGGTATTGGTATGGATGAAGGTGTTCTTGCAGAATGGAATGAGTCTCCGGAAGGTAAAGTGCTTCTTTCTAGTTACGGGAATGGCTATGGCTTATACATTTGTCAGGAGATTATGAAGAAGCAAGGCGGGAGTATGCGAATTGAGAGTAGTGAAGAAATGGGAACTACAATATGTATGACATTTTTACTCCCAAGACGGATGGAAGACATAAAAAACTTGAAAGCGGTTAAATGATACATTTATGAAACAATTATGCGGTATTTTCGAAACAACGTTTTTTTATCTTGGAGGTAGGCAGAAATGAAAAGGCTATCATTTCAAATTCTTATGTTTGTCTTTTGTATGATCGGTTCTCTTATTTTGTTTTATGTTATTGAGAAGCAAATATATAATCGAATCACAATTGTGGATGACAAACAAGCCGTTTTACAAAGAGTGAATGAATCCCTTCCTACTGAAGTGAAAGTAAGGCATGAGAAGTGGGGAGAAATTGTTGTAACGGATGAAGTTCGTTTGCATACGATTGTTTCATTCTTTGACCGAATTCGAATAGAACCGAGAGAAGCGAGGAATCAAGAACAAGTATTTACTGGAGAAGTAACGTACTTGAATGGACATAAACGTACTTTTGCAGTAGGTGACTTGTTCCAGTACGAGGCTAATGTATACGGAAAGAATGGCACGGATCCGATGATCTCAGCATTTCAAACGTATTTGTTAAGTCTGTATTATACACCAGAGCGCATTAGTAATTTCTTTGCGGAGGC
Source organism: Bacillus sp. MYb56 (assembly GCF_002976445.1). Taxonomy (NCBI): domain Bacteria; kingdom Bacillati; phylum Bacillota; class Bacilli; order Caryophanales; family Bacillaceae; genus Bacillus; species Bacillus sp. MYb56. Next base: position 3,976 of record NZ_PCOH01000011.1, on the reverse strand, counting down.
AAAGGAAGTTGTAGTGAGGCAAGGGGATGTAATACGTACTATAGATCTTACGCAAATATTTGATTCTATTCGATACGCAAAGCAAATTACAGATTACGGAGAAATTCAGAAATTATTACAATCACAGAATGAGCCGATTGCTTATATTACTGCCTATAAAACAGGCAAACGTGTAAAGAATGAGCGGGAGGATATTCTAACTATTTCTGTGTATCCATCGTACTTTGTTGTGCAATATCTCGGTGATAATAACGGGAATGTCATGTATATGAAGGGCTCCCTAGCAGAATTCCTTGTAAAGGAGAGTGTGTCATGAGAAAGATAGCCTTTTTCTTCTTTTTGCTAGTAATCGGAGGAGCGATGTCTAGTTGCTCTCGAGATACAACCTCTATTAAATATAATAAAAGTGGTCTCCCTATTTTGGATGATCGTCATCTCGTTGCGTATGTAGCGGCCCGCGAGGAAGTTGGTGAAGCTTTGCTTTCGTCATTTTGTAAACAACGCGGGTGTACATATGAATTTATTCGTCTATCGACAGAAGAACTTCTTCGGAGAGTAGAAGAGGAAGCTGGAAATCCGAAGGCGGATATTATTATTGGCGGTACAGTAGATGCGCATCAAATGATGAAGCAAAAGAACCTTTCTATTCCTGTTACGACCCAGCATGCGAATCGTATTTCAAAGACTGTTAAAGATAAAGATGGTTATTGGTACGGTTATGAAGTGGAGAAACTGGCAATCGCGATTAATAAAGAGCGGTGGAATGAAGAAATAGCGCCGCTCGGTCTTCCCTATCCATCAAGGTGGCAAGATTTATTAGATCCGGTATATACGGGTAAGATTGCAATGCCTGATCCAAATGTTTCCGGCACAGCATATACTTTGTTTCAATCACTTATTGATACTTTAGGTGAAGAAGAAGCGAAAGAGTATGTTAAGAATCTTGCAAGGCAAGTTGGTGAAGTAACGGTGAATGGTTATATGCCCGCAGAACTGGTTGCGAGCGGTGAATATATGATAGGCATCAATTTTGCGGGAGATCAGAGAATGCTTCAGAAACAAGGCTTTCCTATTGTAAGTAATGAACCTGAGCAAACAGGCTTATCTGTTAATGCGATTTCGAAACTGAAGCGTGCACCGAGTGGTTTTATAGCGGACTTATTTATTGATTATTGTTTATCAGAAGAAGCGGGGCACATTTTAGAAAAAGTTTCGTTTGGCGTACCAACGATGTTTGCGAAGAATCAGAAAGAGATAGAAGGTCAGCCAGTTAGAAGGACGAACAAAAATATATCAAATAGTGGAATAATCGAGATATGGAATAGACAGCGTCTCTCTCAGCAGTGAGAAAAGGAGACGAAAGAATATGTTTAAATGGCTTAAGCCAGCACCTGCAATTGAGAGATTGCCGGCAGATATGATTGACAGGGTATACAAATTATTACGTATTCGTGTGCTAATGGGAATTTCAGTTGGGTATGCTGCTTATTATTTAGTGCGCAGTAACTTTACGTTATCAAGTACGTATTTAGTACAAGAATATGGTTTTAGTACAGCTGAAATTGGATTGCTAGGTTCAGTAATGGCAATTGTTTATGGATTTAGTAAGTTCTTTATGGGGAATTTATCGGATAAAGCTTTCGCCCAGCGCTTTATCGCAGTCGGATTATTCTTATCAGGGCTTGTAAATATTTGCTTCGGTTTTGCATCTTCATTTGGGATGATTGTTACATTACTTGTCTTAAATGGTATTGTACAAGGTATGGGAGCACCACCTTGTAGTATCGTTATGACGAAATGGTTCTCGAAGAAAGAACGTGGTACGAAAACAGGTATTTGGAATATTTCACATAACGTTGGTGGAATGCTAGTACCGCCCCTTGTCGGAATTGGTGTAGGTATTTTCGGTGAAAATCATTGGCAGGGCGGGGTATTTATTTTCCCAGCGATTATCGCAATGGTAATTGCAGTTCTTGTTTGGATTAATGCGAAGGATACACCAGAATCTGAAGGTCTTCCTCCAATTGATGAGTATCGTAATGACTATGAAAATCTTGAAAAAGCAGATAATGCTAATAAGATGTCACCAAAAGAAATTTTAATGAAATATGTAGTGACAAATAAGTTCGTTTGGTATTTATGTATTGCGAATGCATTTGTTTACTTAATTCGTTTCGGTGTTATTAACTGGGTTCCGCTTTATTTAACGACAGTTAAAGGTTTTTCAAAAGCAGAAGCGCATGCTGCATACGCGATTTTTGAAGGTATGGCAATTCCAAGTTCATTAATCGTTGGTCTTTTAAGTGATAAGTTATTTAAAGGAAAACGTATGCCATTATGTATTATGAGTATGGCCGGAGTTGTTGTTGGTACGGTTGTATATTGGCAAGCATCTAGCGTACTTGTTGTAAGTATTGCAGTTTCTATTATCGGTTGTTTAATTTACGTACCACAGTTTTTAATCGGTTTAAGTGCGATGGAATTAGTACCGAAATTTGCAGTAGGTACAACAGTTGGTATGTGTGGTCTGTTCGGTTATGTAGGCGGAAGTCTTGTAGCAAACGCAGCAATTGGTGTTATTGTTGATCGTTCTGGCTGGGATGGCTGCTTCATCTTACTATTAGCAGGCGGTATTTTATCAACAGTATTCTTATTTATCGTTCAACGTGGACATGAGAGAAAAGGTCCTAAAGTGGCGTAATAGTTTATTCAGAAAAGCGATCCAATCATTATTTTGGATCGCTTTTTTTATATAAAGAAACCTTTCCTTAAAACTATCTTAAAAGATAGAATGTCATATTTCTAATCATTGGTATTTTTGTTACAATATAAATGATTGTGTAAAACTTTGTAAAATGAGTGTAACAATGTAAGTGGGGATGCAATTTTCCGAAAGTTTTATACAATTAAATAGCTATTAAACTATTAAGATATAAAAGGAGAGAGAATATGTTACCAAATACGGTTCGTACTCCAAACAAGAAGAAGAAATGGATTATCATCGGAGTTATTGCACTAATTGTTATTGTAGCAGCAGTTAATATTTTTGTTATGCAAGGTAAGAAGAAAGGTACGGCTAATACAGATGCTGTAAGTTTTGAGAAAGTGACAGAGCGTAAGCTTAATAATACGAAGTTAATTTCGGGTCAGGTGAAGCCAGGGAATATTGAAAGTTTTTATGCGGATCCGACTAAAGGAAAAGTGAAAGATATTGCAGTGAAAGAAGGACAAGAGGTAGAAAAAGGAACGAAACTATTCTCTTATGATAATGAAGAAATTAATCTTCAAATGAAGCAAGCTGATCTTGATCAGAAGATGGCTGATATGCGTTACGATCAAGGGAAAAAGAAGATTGATTCATTGAAGAAAGAAATTAAGAAGGTAAAAGATGGCGGGGCTGGGAAAGAAGTAACAGACCCAATGGAAGAGCAAGTAAGCGAGTTAGAAATGGCTCAGAAAACAACTGACCTTGAGAAAGAAAAAGGGAAGTTACAAAAAGAAGAGTTAAGTAAAAAACAGAAAGAACTTACGATTTATAGTAATTTTACTGGTGTTGTACAGAAGTTAGATAAGGATGCAGCGCAAAGTTCATCTCAGGCATTAGGTGGTCAAGGGAAAGCATTTTTACAAGTTGCTTCTAAAGACCCGTTCCAGGTTCAAGGGACTTTAACAGAGCTTCAAAAGTCACAAATTCAAAAAGATCAAACGTTCACTGTAACTGCGAAAGCAAATAATAAGAAGAAGTGGACAGGTAAGATTACGGAAGTAAGTGAATTCCCAACGAGTGCAGAGATGGCTCAAGCTGCTGGTGAGGGAACTCAAAATATGTCTCAATATACATATAAAGCAAGTCTTGATAGCCAAGATGGTTTATCTCCAGGTTATCACGTTTCTCTGCAAGTAAATTTAGAGAATAAGACGATGATTGCTGTTCCAAGTAAGAGCATTGTAGAAAAAGGCGAAGATGCATTTGTTT